>JAQYWP010000160.1 GCA_029379285.1 Rhizonema sp. PD38 | reverse complement strand
GCCATCAAGTAATAAATGATGATGACACCAAACAAACTGATAAGTATTCCTATCCAACTGGATTAGATGTAGGCGCATCAATGGCGCAAGCGTTATCTGGAAACCCTTTTGTCGCTCATAATCCAGAAAGGTTTCTAATTGCTGTTGCTGCTCAAGTGCAGATAACTCCCGCCAGTCGTAGGTATCGACCGTCACCTGAACCTGTCGATACACCACTTGAACTGGCTGACTTAAAGACTCCCAAAGGAAAGCTGTGCGGAAGACTGGATGCCGAGTTACCACTTGCTGCCAAGCTTGCTCAAAGGTTTTTACATCTATATTTCCCGTCAAAATGCAAGTTATCTGCTCAAAATATATGCCTGAATCTGGAGCATACAAACTTTCAAACAGCATCCCCTCTTGCATGGGAGATAAGGGATAAATATCTTCAATATTTTGCCGATTAGTTTTGCTAAGTTCTAGTTTCATCGATTTTGAAATATTTGATCTAGTTCTAGTTGGTTAATTTGAATTAATGGAAAATCTGTAGGCGTGTAACCTGCATTTTCGGGTGATAAACAATGAGCAATTATCTCTTGCAACGTTTCGACAAATTCTTGGGCAATATTTTCAATCGTTTCGTACTGATGGATATTGCTGCTGTATGTCCAATCAATTTGCAGTTTTTCATTGATAATGATGGTATTAATGTCTAGCAAATAATGGCGCTGACCTTGTAAACTCTCGCTGTTTCCGTTAGACTCATTAGCTATTTGCATCAGAGAGGATGTATTCACAACTTGAGCAAATTGTCCCAAGTAATTGAAGCTAATTTCTGCTTGGGGAATTTTCTCTAGTTGGGCGCTAATTTCTGTATCAACATTCAGATAACGTAATAAACCATAGCCAATGCCTTTATTAGGAATTGCACGTAATTGTTCCTTGACAGATTTTAACGCAGTACCCAGATCGTCTATGTTTCCCAGTTCCACAACCACTGGGAAAATCGTTGTAAACCAGCCAACAGTGCGTGATAAGTCTACACCATCTACGATATCTTCCCGCCCATGACCTTCTAAGTTGAATAACACTGAATCAGAGTTAGTCCATCTGCTCAACATCAGCGATAGTGCAGTTAACAAGATATCGTTAATTTGTGTTTTGTAAGCTTTCGGGACATCTTGTAGGAGAGAAAGAGTTTCGGCTTCGTCTAATGATACTGATATTGTCCTAGCCGATGCAGTAGTGTTTACTCCTTGTGCATAGTCTACTGGCACAAAATCAACTGCATCGTAAGATGCACTCAACCAATAATCCAGTTCTGATTTCAAGACTTCTGCCAATGCATATTCTGTCAGTTGTCGCGCCCAATCTTTGAAAGATGTCGTTTTGGCAGGTAGCTGAATGGTTTTGCCTTGACTGATTTGCTGGTAAGCTATCTGTAAATCTTCTAACAATATCCGCCAGGATACACCATCTACTACAAGGTGGTGAATTATTATGAGTAATCGTGCTTTTTTGTCAATACCCAGCCAGAAAAATGCTATTTGCACGAGATTTTCGGACAGATTTAAACTCGCCTGTAATTTATTGGCTGTGGATTCAATAACAGTTTCTATCTCAGTTTCTGGAACTGTTGATAGGTCAAAACGGGGGATAGTAATGTTATTTGTTGGGGCAGCATGAATCTGCTGCCATATTGTATCTGTTTGGGTGAATCTTAGCCTTAGAGCATCATGATGTTTTAGTAGTTGCTGCCATACTTGCTCTAATATTTCTAGGTTGAGGTCTGATGGTACTGTGAAGAGAAATGATTGATTGAAGTGGTGTTTCTCTGGTAATTTTTGCTCAAAAAACCAGTGTTGAATTGGTGTTAAAGGTAATGTTCCTGTGACTAATCCTTGTTCAATTGAGAGTGCTTTTGTTGTGCCTACGACTGTGGCTAATTGAGCGATGGTTTGATTGGCAAATAGTTGTTTGATTGTCAGTTGAATTCCGGCAATTTTTGCTCTGCTGATGATTTGAATACTGAGGATGGAATCTCCTCCTAGTTCAAAAAAGTTATCATGTATGCCTATGTACTCTACTCTTAGGACTTGCGCCCAAATTTTGGCTAGTTTTTCTTCAATGGGGGTGCGCGGTAGCACTATAGCGCTTTCTATTCCTGTGTGTGCTTCTGGTTCTGGTAAGGCGCGACGGTCTATTTTGCCGTTGGGTGTTAAGGGTAGGGATTCTAGGGTGACGAAGGTACTTGGTACCATGTAGTCTGGTAGTTTTTCTTTAAGGAAACTACGCAGTTCGCTAACTGCGGGTGTTTGTGGGTGCGGTACTATGTAGGCGATTAGGCGTTTATTTCCAGGAATATCTTCGCGGATGATGACTACAGATGTTTGCACATCACTATGTTGGCTTAGTGCTGCTTCGATTTCTCCCAATTCGATCCGAAATCCACGGATTTTTACTTGGTTGTCGATGCGGCCCAGGTATTCGATGTTACCATCTGGTAGATAACGTGCCAAGTCCCCTGTTTTGTACAGGCGTTCGGAATTAAAGGATTGGTCTTCTGTTTTCCCCCTACTCCCCGCTCCCCTTCGGGTTCGCCAGTCCCCCATCGTGACGGAGACCGCCAAGACGGGGGCAGGTCTCTCCTGCTCCCTCTAAAAGGATTGGGGATAAATTTTTCTTGTGTTAACTCGCTTCGGTTGAGGTATCCTTTTGCTAAGGAAGCACCACCAATGTGCAGTTCTCCTGGTACACCTACAGGTACTGGTTGTAAGTTTTGGTCGAGTATGTAGATTTGCGTGTTGGAAATTGGACGACCAATGGGGACAAGTTGTGGATAAATCTCACGCTGACAATTCCAGAAAGTTGCATCAATACAAGCCTCTGTTGGCCCATAGAGATTATGCAAATTTACATCTAGCTTGCTTAACAAGCCTTCAAGCAGAGTAACAGGCAAGACTTCACCGCCACAGAACACGTGTTTAAGGGAGTGACTTGTTTCGATTCCTCCCTGTTCTAAAAGCATTTGCAGTAAAGATGGAACAAGTTGAATAGTAGTTACCTGCTGCTGGGCAATTAACCTTAAGAGATAAGCACTGTCAGTATGACCTCCTGGTTCAGCTATTAACAACTGTCCACCTGCTAACAACGGAGCGTAGAATTCCCAAACTGAAGCATCAAAGCCAAACGGAGTTTTTTGCAGTACTTTGTCTTTTCTAGTCATGGGGAATGTTGCTTGCATCCAGAACATATGGTTGCAAAGGTTACTGTGAGATAGCATTACCCCCTTCGGTTGACCAGTAGAGCCAGAAGTAAAAATAACATAAGCTATGTTACTAGCTTGCACCTCAGCAATTGGATTCTCCTGGCTAAACTTATTGATCGCGATCCAGTCTTTATCTAAGTGGACTACACGCGCCTGATGTTCAGGAAGAGACTCAATTAGATACTGTTGGGTAAGTAGCACGGAAACTTGAGCGTCTGCGAGCATAAAACTCAGACGCTCTTGGGGATACTCGGGCTCAAGCGGCACGTAAGCCCCGCCCGCTTTGAGAATCCCCAATAATCCCACCACCATTTCTAAAGAACGTTCTACACAAATACCCACCAGCACATCTGGTATTACACCCAGAGTTTTTAGATAGTTTGCTAACTGGTTAGCACGACAGTTTAATTCGTGGTATGTCAATTGTTGATTCTCAAATACCACCGCCATTGCATCGGGCGTGTGTTCTACCTGCTCTTCAAACAACTGATGGATACATTTATCGAAGGCGTAATCTACAGCTGTATCATTCCAGTCAATTAATAACTGTTGCTGCTCAGATGCTGTGAGTATTGGTAATTGGGAAATACGCTCATTAGGATTTGCCACAATTGCCTCAAGCAAGGTACGAAAATGACCAGTCATACGTTCGATAGTGCTGCTATCAAACAAGTCAGTGTTGTACTCCCACCACCCAATGAGTCCAGTGGTAGTATTTTCCATTGATAAAGTTAAATCAAACTTTGCCGTGGAGTTTTCTATGGGCAAGTCACTGACACTTAACCCAGTTAACTCCAATTGAGATGTGGGAGTATTCTGGAGAACGAACATCACTTGGAACAGTGGTGTATGGCTGAGATCCCGTTCTGGCTGCAATACTTCCACCAACATCTCAAAGGGCAAATCTTGATGGGCATAGGCGGATAGTGCCATTTCCCGGATACGCGGGAGTAATTCGCTAAAACTCGGATTAAGAGATAAATCAGTTCGCATGACTAAGGTATTGACAAAAAAGCCAATAAGTCGTTCAGTTTCAGTGCGATCGCGATTAGCAATTGGTGTTCCCACCAAAATATCTTCAAGTCCCGTGTAGCGATAAAGCAGGGTGTTATAAGCCCCTAACAAGGTCATGAACAGGGTACAACCAAGCTTGTGACTCAGTTTTAGCAACTTTTGAGTTAGCCCAACAGACAAAGTAAACTCCTGATGTGCGCCATTGAAAGTCTGCACAGCAGGTCTAGGTCTATCTGTGGGTAATGGCAAGAAGGTAGGCGCATTCGCCAATTGTTGTTTCCAGTAACTCAACTTGCTGTTGAGTACTTCCCCGACTAACCATTGTCTTTGCCAGAAGGCAAAATCTGCGTACTGAATCGGCAGTGGCAACAGGGGTGTACCCCGCGTAGCGTCTCGTAGAGAAGGTTGACTCTGAGCATAAGCATTGTAAAGTGCTTCTAACTCTTGGACAAAAACACCTATTGACCAGCCATCACTGACAACATGGTGCATACACACTAGTAACCATAGTTCAGTAGGAGACAGCACCACTAATGTTGCTCTAATTAATGCTTCTGACTCTAAGTTAAAAGGCTTAATTGCTTGTTGTTGGACTAATTTCTGTGCAGTGATTTCTTGTTCTCTCCAGGGTAAATCCTGCAACTCAACAACTGTAACTGTCCAATTCGTTTGAGTTTGAATTATTTGTAAAGGCTTTCCATCAACAGTAAAAAAGTTGGTGCGTAATACTTCGTGGCGATGAATAATTTCAATTAAGCTTTGTTCTAAGACGGCAATATTCACAGTTCCGACTAAACGCAACCCGAAGGGGATGTTATATGAAGCACTGTTCGGCTCGAACTGGTTTAAAAACCACAAACGCTGTTGAGCATAAGATAGTGGTAGTTCTGTATTTTCTGCACGCTTTAATATGGGTGGTGCTGCAAGTTCTAAGTCTTGTTGCTGTAATTGCTGAATCAATGGCGCTAATTGGGCAATTGTTGGTGCTGCAAATAACTCACGCAATGGCATTTCTACGACTAAGTTGGTACGGATGCGCGAAACCAGTTGCGTTGCTAGTAGGGAGTGTCCTCCGAGGGTAAAGAAATTATCATGTCTGCCTACAAGCTCTACTTTCAGCACTTGTTGCCAAATCAGTGCCAGTATTTCTTCAATTGGGGTGCGTGGAGCTACATATTTCTCTAATAATTCACTATTTGGCTCTGGTGCTGGTAGAGCGCGACGGTTTACTTTGCCGTTGGGGGTAAGCGGTAGGGACTCCAAGATGACTATTGTCGAAGGAACCATGTATTCTGGTAGCTTCGACTTGAGAAAACTACGCACTTGGCTGATTGTTGGTGTCTGCTCTGGCTGCGTTACTATGTAGCCGATTAGGCGCTTGTCACTCTCGTTATCTTCGCGGACGATGACCACAGATGTTTGCACATCTTTATGTTGGCTTAATGCTGCTTCTATTTCTCCCAATTCAATGCGGAATCCACGCATTTTTACTTGGTTATCGATACGCCCCAGGTATTCTATGTTACCATCTGCTAGATAACGGGCTAAGTCTCCTGTTTTGTAGAGGCGCTCGGAATTAGAGGATTGGTATTCTGTTTCCCCTCTGCCTCCAACGAAGGGATTAGGAATGAATTTTTCTTGTGTTAACTCGCTTCGGTTCAAGTAGCCTCTTGCTAAGGAAACACCACCGATATATAACTCTCCTGGTACACCTATAGGTACTAGTTGTAAGTTTTGGTCTAGTATGTATATCTGGGTATTAGAAATTGGACGGCCAATAGAAATCAAGCTCTCATTTGATTCAAGTTGACAGACTGATGACCAAATAGTAGTCTCTGTTGGCCCATAAAGATTCCACATTGAAGAGCTTCTGGCAAGCAGTTTATTAACTATATCCCAAGGTAAAGCTTCGCCCCCGCAAAGTATTTTTAGATTGCTTGATTGAAAATTGGAGTCTAAAAGCAATCTCCAAGTAGCTGGAGTTGCTTGCATAATTGTTACCTTAGACTTAACTAGCAAGTCAAATAACTCTTTTCCATCAAGAGTCACGTCACGACGGGCTATGACCATAGATGCACCTACGGTTATAGGCAGAAAAATTTCTAAAGCAGCAATATCAAAGGAAATAGTAGTGATTGCAAGCAATGTATCTTGTTTTGTTATTCCTGGGCACTGCTGCATGGCAGATAGGAAATTGCTCACAGATTTATGTGAGATTTGCACACCTTTGGGCTGACCTGTAGAACCGGAAGTATAAATCACATAAACTAGGTTACTAGCTTGGACATCAGTGAGGCAGTTAGAGTCTTGGTGAGACCAGCCCCCGTCTTGGCGGTTTCCGTCACGATGGGGGACTGGCGAACCCGAAGGGCGGTTTCCGTCGAGTCGAAACTGCCGAACCCGTAGGGAGATGGGATTTTCTTGAGGCAACTGAGAAATCATCTGCCAGTTAGTATCCAAGCTTATAAGCTGCGCCTGACACTCAGGTAATTTCTCAACTAGATGGTGTTGACTCAGCAGCACTGAGACTTGAGCATCTTCCAAGATAAAGCGCAAACGCTCTTGGGGATATTCTGGGTCAAGTGGTACGTAAGCTCCACCCGCCTTGAGAATACCAAGTAATCCCACCACCATCTCACTAGAGCGCTCCACACATATTCCCACCAGCACATCCGCTCCCACACCCAAAGAACGTAAGTAATGTGCCAACTGGTTAGCACGACAATTCAATTCGTGGTATGTCAATTGTTGATTCTCAAACACCACCGCTACTGCATCAGGTGTACGTTGAACTTGATCCTCAAACAACTGATGTATACATTTATCGAAGGCATAATCTACTTGAGTATCATTCCACTCAACTAATAACTGTTGCTGCTCAGATGCTGTGAGCATTGGTAATTGGGAAATCCTCTCTTGGGGATTCGCCACAATTGCCTCAAGCAGCGTCACAAAATGACCTGTCATCCGTTCGATAGTGCTGCTATCAAACAAGTCAGTGTTGTACTCCCACCACCCAAAGAGTCCACCGGGAGTGTTTTCCATTGATAAAGTTAAATCAAACTTTGCTGTGGTGATTTCTATTGGCAAGGAACTAACACTTAACTCAGTCAACTCCAATTGAGACATAGGAGCGTTCAGGAGAACGAACATCACTTGAAACAATGGTGTATGGCTCAAGTCCCGTTCTGGCTGCAATGCTTCCACCAACATTTCAAAGGGCAAGTCTTGATGAGCGTAGGCAGACAATGCCATTTCCCGGATACGCGAGAGTAATTCATTAAAACTACGATCGCCTGATATCTCAGTCCGCATCACTAAAGTATTGACAAAAAAGCCAATAAGTCTTTCTATCTCAGTGTGATCGCGGTAGGCAATTGGTGTCCCCACTAAAATATCTTCTTGTCCTGTGTAGCGGTAAAGTAAAATATTATAAGCCGCTAACAAAGTCATGAACAGGGTACAACCAAGCTTTTGACTTAGCTGCAACAACCGTTGAGTTAACTCAACAGACAGAGTAAACACATGATACGAGCCATTGAAAGTCTGCACAGCAGGTCTGGGTCTATCTGTGGGTAGTGGCAAGATTGTGGGTGCATTTGCCAACTGTTTTTCCCAGTAACTCAACTGGTTTTGTAGTACTTCTCCGACTAACCATTGTCTTTGCCATAAGGCAAAATCTGCGTACTGAATTGGTAGTGGTAACAGGGGTGATGGCTTACCTTCTAAATAAGCATTGTACAGTGCTTCTAACTCTTGGACAAACACACCTATTGACCAGCCATCACAGACAACATGGTGCATACACACTAATAACCACTGTTCAGTAGGAGACAACACTATTAATATTGCTCTGATTAATGCATCATCAGCTAAGTCAAAAGGCTCAATTGATTGTTGTTCGAGTAATTTCTGTGCAGCCGTTTTTTGTTCTGTTAAAGGTAAATGCTGCAAGTCAACTACTGTTACTGTCCAATTCGTGACCGTTTGAATTATTTGTAAAGGCTTTCCATCAACAGTAACAAAGTTGGTGCGTAATGCTTCATGGCGATCAATAAGTTCTTCTAAACTTTGTTCTAAGGCTGCAATATTAAGAGTTCCTACTAGACGCAAACCAATAGGGATGTTGTATAAGCCACTGTTAGACTCTAACTGGTCTAAAAACCATAATCGCTGTTGAGCAAATGACAGTGGTATTTCTGCATTCTCTACCCGCTTCAAAATAGGTGGTGCTGACAGTTCTATATTTTGCTGCTCTATTGATAGTGCTAACTGAGCAATTGTTGGTGCAGCGAATAAACTTCGCAATGGTATTTCTACTTTCAATCTGGTACGCACACGGGAGATGAATTGCGTTGCTAGTAGGGAGTGTCCTCCTAGTTCAAAAAAGTTGTCATGCCTACCTACAAGTTTTACTTTTAGGACTTCAAGCCAAATTAGTACCAGGATTTCTTCGATGGGGGTGCGCGGAGCTACATACTTGTCGGAAAATTCACTACTTGTCTCTGGTGCTGGTAGAGCGCGACGATCTATTTTGCCGTTGGGTGTTAGGGGTAAAGCTTCTAAAATGACGATCGCACTTGGTACCATGTATTCTGGTAGCTTTTCTTTGAGGAAGCTACGCAGTTCTTTAACTGTGGGTGTCTGCTCTGGTTGCAGTACGATGTATGCGACTAGGCGTTTGTCACTCTTGTTATCTTCACGGCCTATGACACATGATGCTTGCACCTGGAGATGTTGGCTCAGTACTGCTTCAATTTCTCCCAACTCAATGCGGAATCCCCGGATTTTAACCTGATTGTCGATGCGTCCCAAGTATTCGATATTGCCATCTGGTAGATAACGGGCTAAATCCCCAGTTTTATATAATCTACTCCCTCCTGCTTTCTGCCTTGAAAGTGCTTGATGCTTCTTCTGAAGTGCTGAGTCCAGAGTTTTTAATTCTCCCCCTGCTTCCCCTGCTCCCCCTGCTCTCTTCTTACCTCCTGCCTCCTCAAACGGGTTGGGGATGAATTTTTCTTGTGTTAATTCTCTTGCGTTGAGATAACCTCGTGCTAATCCCACACCACCAATGTGCAGTTCTCCTGGTACACCAATGGGAACTAATTGTAAGTCCGAGTCTAAGATGTAGATTGTTTTGTTGGCAATTGGATGACCAATGGTAACTTTCTCGTCCTCTGGAGTGCATTTTGCTACTGTGGCACAAACACTCGCTTCTGTCGGTCCGTAGGCGTTGAAGAAGTTTCGTCGGCCTTTCGACCATTGTCGCATCAGTTCAATAGCACAGGCTTCTCCGGCAACAATGATTGCTTGCAATGTTGGCAGTTCTTCTACTGGCAGGACTGCTAAGGCTGATGGTGGTAGGGTTACATGGGTAATGCCATCATTCCTTAATTGCTCAATTAGTGGCATACCCGGCATGAGAGAGTATGACGTTCCTAAGTAAAGTCTTGCCCCCGATCCCAAAGCCATCAAGATTTCTGATATGCAAGCATCAAAACTGAAGGAGGCAAACTGGAGAACTCGACTATCACCAGACAAACCAAAAACCTGAATCTGAGCTTGAGCTAGATTGCACAATCCACTATGCTCAACCATTACCCCTTTGGGTTTGCCTGTGGAGCCGGATGTGTAAATCACATTCGCTAGATGAGTACTCGTTACTACCTCAATAGGGTTATTCTGTTTGTTTTGCAGAATTTCTGACCAGACTTCATCTAAACAAATCAGTTTTGCCTGATACTCAGGTAGTCGATCAAGGATCTGCTGTTGACTTAGTAATACCGAAACTTGAGCGTCTTTTAGCATGAAGCTTAGACGGTCTTTAGGATATTCTGGATCAAGTGGTACGTAAGCTCCACCTGCCTTAAGAATACCAAGTAATCCCATTACCATCTCTAAAGAACGCTTCACACAAATCCCCACCAGTACGTCAGATCCCACACCACTTGACCGCAAGTAATGGGCTAACTGGTTAGCACGACAATTCAATTCGTGATATGTTAATTGTTGATTCTCAAACACCAGTGCCACAGCATCTGGTGTACGCCCCACCTGTTCTTCAAATAACTGATGGATACATTTATCAAAGGCGTAATCTACTTGAGTATCATTCCACTCAACTAGTAACTGCTGTTGCTCAGATGCTGTGAGCATTGGTAATTGATAAATTCTCTCTTCGGGATTTGCCACAATTGCTTCGAGCAAAGTTACAAAATGCCCTATCATCCGCGCGATTGTGGTGTCATCAAATAAGTCAGTGTTGTAATTCCATCTACCTTTGAGTGAGCCTGGCTCCTCAAGAATGGTTAAGGTTAAATCAAAGGCAGCTCTTTTAGACTCTGGAGTTATTGATTCCAAAATCAAACCATCGATATCTATACTCTGGTGGGAGCGATTATAAATTAAGGCTACCTGATAGAGCGGCGAAACACTGGGGTTGTGGACAGGTTGCAATTGCTCTACCAGCAGGGGAAAGGGATAATCTTGATGGTCTAGAGCATTTAACACACAAGAGCGCGATCGCCTCAGCAACTCTTCAACGGTGGGATTTCCTGAAAGATCTCCTCGCAAGACCACAGGATTAGTAAAGTGACCGACAATATTTTCAAATTCTGAACGGCTTCGATTCTCCATTGGAGAGCCAATTAAAATATCTTCTTGATTGGTATAACGTAGTAATAGTATTTGTAATGCTGTTAATAAAAGAATATATAGAGACGCACTTTCTCTGGTCGCCAATTCTGTGAGCTTTTGCAGAAGTTCTTGTTTTACCGTAAAAAAGCGGGATTCCCCATTATAGGTTTGGCTCTCTTGTCTTGGTCGATCTGTTGGCAAATTTAGCAATGGCAATTCACCAGATAGTTGTTGCTGCCAGTAAGTCCACAAACTTTCTCTATCTGAACTTGCGAGCATTTGCTCTGACCACTTAACGTAATCTTGATACTGATAGTTCTGTACCGATAGTTGGGCTGGTACACCTGTGGCGATCGCTTTATAAAAGGCTTGTAATTCACCGATCATGATTTCTAAAGACCGGAAATCCCCCACTATTTGATGTAGAGTTATTAAGAGAATATGTTCTTTTGTTGCTAATTTATCACTTTTAATATAGTTAATTAATAAATCAAAGCGCAATATCAGACCCTGTTCTAAGTCAAAGAGGCGATCGCTTTTTTCTGAGAGCCAGTTGTTTACTTCATCTTGGCTAAGATCGAAAGCTTCTTCGATGCTAAAGTCAACTTGCTGATTTTTGTGAACTGTTTGCACAGGTTCGCCGTTAATGGTTGCAAAGGTAGTCCTCAAAACTGGATGCCTTTCAACTAAAGCTTGTACTGCCTGCCTCAGGGCTGGAATATCTAAATTTGTGACTAATTTTGCTGCATATGTGGCGTTGTCAGCGGTGCTGCTGGGTGCTAATTGATATAAAAACCAGAGTGCCTTTTGACCGTGAGAGAGGGGATAAGTTACGACCTGATCGGTACTCTTGGTTAAAATTCGGATAATTTCTGGTTCAGATTGCTTAATTTCCCGCAATAACTCAGAGGTTAGTGGATTTTCAAGCGATCGATAGCACAGTTTGTCTCCATCAACCCACAGTTCAATATTTCTTGCTGAAAGATTTTCGAGAAACTTTATCAAATTCATTATTCTACTCTAAATTGATGCTGATTTTAATATTCTTTTTTAAATGGTTCTTTTGATTATCTCACCTCAATTAATCAAATAC
>JAQYWP010001082.1 GCA_029379285.1 Rhizonema sp. PD38 | reverse complement strand
CAACAAAACCCTTGGATTGAGGGTCTGAAATCTGTTGGATTAAGTTTAATTCTCGCCTTTGGCATTCGCACATTTGTAGCTGAAGCCCGTTATATACCTTCTGGTTCAATGGAGCCAACACTCCAAATTAATGATCACTTGATTGTTGATAAAATTAGCTACGACTTTAGTTCTCCAAAACGGGGTGATATTATTGTTTTTAATCCTACAAAGAAACTAGAAGCTGAAAACTATCACGATGCTTTTATTAAGCGTATTATTGGATTGCCAGGAGAAAAAGTCGAGGTAAAAAATGGGCGAGTTTACATTAATGGCTCTCCATTAAAAGAAAATTATATTGAAGCCAAACCTGATTATCAATGGGGTCCTCAGACTGTCCCTGCTAATTCTTATTTAGTTTTAGGAGATAATCGGAATGATAGCTACGATAGTCATTATTGGGGGTTTGTTCCCCGCGATAAAATTATTGGTCGGGCTATAATTCGCTTCTGGCCCATGAACCGAATTGGAGAATTCAACAGACCAGTGTATGTTTCAAAATCAGGGGAAAAATGAATTTCAGGAATGTAGAAATGAGGATATACTAGTTACTTCTTGGTCATTCGCAAAATTAACGTATTTTAACATAAATATGAATAAATTAGTAGTGATTGCTATAAAATTGCAACCTCCCGTAACCAAGAAATTGACCATGAGATTTCTCACCAGGTGGAAAGGCTGTGACTCCAAATAGATAAACACCCGGAACAGTTGGGTTTTGTTCGGGTTTTAATGCAATTTTGATAGTTCTACCTGGAGGTACTGGTGGATCGAATGTGAGGGATATTGTTCGCGTCTTGCGATCGTTTGTCACATCTTTGAGTGCCAACTTGTGTTTTTTGTTAGAACCCCCTCTTTCTGTAGCGTAAGTATCTTTCAGCTCATAGTGTATGCGATCTACCCCCTCATGCTGGTTAATCGTTACTCTTTGCAAAGGTTCTCCGGCATTATCGGGTAGGTTAATAGTGAAGTAGTAAGTAGCACCCCAAACATAAATATCGTTGTAAGTAGTCTCCGCACCCTCAAGACTTGGTGGTTGGACAAAATAGACTGTACCATCTTGTAACTGAACGGCTTGACTTGAGCCGACACTGTATCCCCCAATTGCTGCCAAGCAAGCAACTGCTGTGCTAAACAAAAATGCCACGCGCATTTGTCTTATCCTTGCCTTCTTATACTACTAGTCTACCTCCAAAGTCACTCAACTTGAGCGCGTTGGGATACCCATCCTATCAACTTGCAATGTTTGTAGTATTATTGATGTATGCTGAAATATTCTAAAAGTACTGTTATCGGCAGTGCAAATAGCATGTATTTTGCATAACGAAAGGGAGACATTTCTAAAGTGGATCTCCTTCATCAAGTCGAAGAGCGGTAATAGTACCACTACAGTGTGGAAGATGTAATATCACCAAGCCAAACCACAGCAGTCCTATTGAAGATCCGCAAAACTTGTGAAAGCTGCTCATATCTCATGGAAAAACTATTCTTCTGTTAGCGTGAGAGCAATTATTACGCAAATGCTTTCGTAGCGTGAATCATTTAGGATTGCTATATACACATTTGACATAAATAAAATTCTCAATGAGTGAAAAGAGTGACGGTTACAAAGTTGTTAGCGATAATCGGCAAGCGCGGTATTTATACGAAATTCTCGAAACCTATGAAGCTGGAATTCAGTTGACGGGAACAGAGGTTAAGTCAATCCGTGCGGGTAAGGTTAATCTCCAAGATGGGTATGCTTTGATTCGTGAAGGAGAAGCATGGCTGATCAATATACATATTTCACCTTATAATGCCAGCGGACAATACTTTAATCACGAACCGCGCCGTACTCGCAAGCTGCTGCTACATCGTCAGGAAATTCGCAAGCTGATAGGTAAGGTAGAACAGCAAGGTTTAACCTTAGTACCTTTAAAAATGTACATGAAGCGTGGCTTGGTGAAAATCAGTATAGCCCTTGGCAAAGGTAAAAAGCTTCACGACAAACGAGAAACTCTGAAACGACGCCAAGATCAGCGCGATATTCAACGGGTGATGAAAAATTACTAATCATGGTAGTTGGTAGGGGGGCGAAATAATGACTCCTTTAGGTACCCGTACTCCGTAGGAGAACCAGCATTCTTAAATTACCGTTTAGGGAGAGTTTGGAGAATAAGTTGCATTACTTATCTTACTTCGGTTCGGGAGTATAACACAATCGTCAGTCTCAATTTCCAACTCCCCAATTAAGTAGGTTGAGCCAGTAAAATGTAAATAAATGTTAATCTGCTGTGAAACCTACTAGCAGTTTAGACTTATGCACTGTACAAATGAACCATAATATGAATGAGGGTATTCGGTCATTTCAGGCACGTCGTATAACCTTGATTTACTCGCACAGTTGGGATCGCTCGGTGCTTAATATGGCTGAAACAACCAAGTTTCGTGTAGTACTTATGTACAATGCGTAAGTCCTACAGTTAATTTTCATACTTGAGAATAATATTTACTTTACCTGACTGTGAGGCTTAACTGAAGCGTATTGGGTGCAGAAGCTGAGTCGGCACAGCAAGTTGGAGACGTTGATGATTTAATTTACGATGACAATCGGCAGCAACACCAGTTGAAGGTCAGCAGTGTTGTAGCGGATTTGGTTTGATGCTCTTTAATTCCTTTTCCTCATTGCTACTACCTCCGGTTACATCCACATTCGACCAGGGGACAGCAGCGCGATCGCACCAGCCTTGGGTTTGATGGGACGCGATCGCCAATCAGTAAAAAGTCACCACTTTGTAAACACTTAACCAGCGCATCTACTAATGGCGCTTCTTGTTCTGGAACCCGAAAGCCAAATTCTGTTAATACTTGGCGGGCTAAATCGGTAAAACCTGTGCCATTACTGACATCACCCCAAAATCGCTTCGGGAAACCCGCAATTTCATCATAAATTTTAGCAGCCAGCATTGATTTACCTGTACCACCGATGCCTTCTATACCAATTAAGAAGGTATTTTTATTATTGAAGCATTAGCTAACGGGACTTAAACATTTTTGATGAATGTGACTTAAAGGAATTGTTGGCCGTTTTTGAAAGGATAAAGTTGCCGTGACAAAGCCGGGCATCGAAGTAGTACTGTTCAAAACGCCTATCTTTTTGTTAAAATAAACATTGTCATAAATTTAAAATAACAAATCGTTAATTCAGTGACAAGAGGTAGTGTTTATGCAGAGTTTTACTGACCGTGCATCACCGCAACTCGCTTTAGG
>JAQYWP010001081.1 GCA_029379285.1 Rhizonema sp. PD38 | reverse complement strand
TTATCATAGTTGGCTATTAATTGTGTAAGTTTCTCTTGACTAAAAATAGGAGTTATGTAAAATCATGAGAAAATTAACCGCCAAGGCGCAGAGGACACAGAGGAAGAGGAATTAGAGAGAGTTTTTGTGTAAGTTTTGTTTAAGTTATTGCTTGCAATTCCATACCGAAAGGAATAATTTCAAATACAGCTTCATTGTCCGCAGTTACTGTCACCCAAAACCGCTCACCCCAATTGCCAATAACTTGAGCGTAGAGTATATTTTTGCTTGTGTCTTCGAGCGATTGTGCGAATAATAACTGTGTTTCATCACGCACCTCTAATTTCAAAGTTTTTGGCATTTGCTTTTGTGGTTGAGAACCCAAGGCAATCAGCAACGTCCATTCTGGGTTTTCTGTTGTTTCCGATAGCACCCACATAATTGCGTATAGCCGCAAACTACCGCGATCGCACTCCAAATCGCGGTAAGCACCCCGCGCTGCTGGGGGAATATAAATTGAGTTTTGTTCTAATCCAGAGCGAATTTGGTCAAAATCATCTTGCAACGAGCGTAATGCTGATAATGCTGGAAACGGCATCAGCATCCACCCCAGTTCACTCGCTACCGTATCGATTTGATTGCGTAACCAAAAACCAACATTGATTAATGGTTGGGCTGATAGAGACTTCGGATTTCGCGTCTGTACATATACCCAGTCAATCAAGTCTGAATTACTTAGCAGTGTTGTACCTTCTTTTACTGTTAGTAGTTCCGATAAATGCTGTTTTTGCAGTTTAGATGTCAGCGTAGTCAGCTTTTGTCGCAATACTGTAGTTGTAGCAGTTTCTACAGTTGTTTTAGCAGGTAGTTTAATTGCATTTGCATCCAAACAGCGGAGATTGAGCAGGAGCGTGTCAGGATTTGAGTCAAACCAGTTTGACGGTATCGTGTATGTCCAATCTGTATCTACTTGTAAGCGTTCTGTTTGTTGATAGTTAAGGTACTGCTTATAGTTCATAAACCCAGATACAGCAACTTGCTGCTCCTCTTCTTCAACCTGCATCAGCACGTAGAAATGAGCGGCAAAATCAGGGATATCGAAAACTGCGAAAGGGATGTTATGTTGATTAGTTAAATTGTTAGAAGTTAAAAGACAAACTTTAAAATCACCAATTTGAATATTACACGCTGCGGCAAACAAATTTGCATATGCAGGTTGCCAAATCGAAGCGCGATCGCTCTGGAATTGCAAATCTGGAGCGCGTTCTTTAAACCATTGCTCAAACCCCAAAACTCCCAACGCACAAAGGTAAACTTGCCAGCGTTGCTCTGACAAATGTATAGATTGACTTAGACGTGCAGCTTTTTGAAAATGCTCTGGTAATAGTTCGATGCGGGTTTCGTTGAGAGACTGCCAATCGGGTAAATCCGGTAAATCTGATATTGGTAGTTGATTCATCATAATTCAATCTAGATAGGTGAATTTAATTTTATACTTGAGATTACGCATTTTTAATTATTCTCCTGATAGACGCAAGCAACATCGCGCCTTTACTGGCTCCTGCCTTGCAAATAATGGCACAAACGACGTGCTAATAAACTGCGTAAGGGTTGATTGCGAATTGGGTTTTTTACTTCCGATTCTGCTTCTTGGATAATGCTAGAAATCTGTTCATCCAAAATCAATTCTAGTTGTGTGTCTAAAAAAAGCAAGCGTTCGGAATCTGCAAATAATTTAGCGGTATCAAGAACGCGATCGCGCAAAGTTATTAACATCTTTTGACGAATATCTGCACGCAATTCATTAAGTTTTAATAAACGGGTAACTTCATATTGTTTTGTTAAATTAATTTGTGGCGCAATTTGGTTCATCGATTGACCTTGACAATGAAAAAGATGTAAAGCTGTGAGAAATGATTGTTCAACCGAAGAACGCTTGCGTTGATTTTTTTTGATATACTCATCAATAACTTGGGCAAGAGTTTGATCTAAACGTTCAAGAAATTGATTTTGATATAAGTTAATAAATTCAAGTTGTTCTTCGTTGTCTTCAGTAACTTGCGATTGCTCTACCATTGGTTGAGTTTCAGGTTGCTCGAAAGAAATTGAAGAAATCCTTCCTCCTTGTGCGGTAATTTTATATCGTCTAAGTTTGGATGCGATCGCATGCAGTTGACTTAATACCGACTCAGTGCTAAGTTTACGCCCAGTAGAGGTTTGCAGGTCATTCGCAATCCGAATTAACTGCTCAGATGTTGGCTGTTGACACGGTAGCGTGGCTCCCGTAAGTCTTTGTTGCAAACGGTCTTCTCGGTAAACTGTGTGGTAACTTACTAAAAGAGCGCAGATTTGCTGAATTTCCACTGATGTTAACTGATACATATCAGTAAAAATCCGTAGCAATTCCTTCGGCTTTGTATCGTTCAAAAGTGCCCAATCGCTAACTAAAAAAACGCCATGCTGAAGTAAAAACCGCTTCAACTCTGGATGTTGTTTCACATAACGATTTACCCATGTATTGAGTGATCCTTTAGCTGGATCGAAGGTTTTCAAAACAGTAGTCGCTAAAGATTGATAGGAACTGCTTTGAGTTGACTTGGATGTAAGCTTTTCCGGCTGATTTCGCGTTCCTAACAGTACCTCATCATCCAACACAAACGGTAACAAATCTTGACAATTAAAGCCATTTTGACTGCCAAACTTCGTTCCCAAGTCAAGGCAAACTTGATAAATTTGGTGAGAGATGTAGCACCGCAGACAAGTTTCCGCTAATTGGGTTTCATCCGTATCGGTTTTTTTGCCTGAGTGCATTTGTTGCCAAAGTTGACGCTGCACCCTTGCATCGGAAACTTCAACCTTTTCAGTCAATTCTGGAAATTGTTTTTTCAAATAAGTTTGAGCAGCAGCAATCATTTCAACCCGACGTTTACTAGTAGAATCTAGCTTGACAAATTCCCAATATTTTGATATACGAGCCACGGTGTTTTTACTTACACAAAACCAATTATCCTCAATCTTTCCACCTCCTGAAAGTAAAAGCAATTTATTCGGTACGACCTTATAGCTTTATATTTCTGGCAAAGGTGAACTCATGCAAAAACAAAAGAAGAGGGGAATGCGGTTCGGTTAAGAAATTTATTCGTTGAGGCAGGCAAGGGGTGCAGGGGAAGCGCTTGGGTTGCAGGGGAAGCAGGGGAGGAAAGAAATAATTGTCTACCAACTCTTTCCTCCTCTGCTTATCTGAACGGTATTGGGGGAAGGGGGAAACAAATTACGTAGGGTGTGTTATCGACGAAAGTACGGCACCCTACAC
>JAQYWP010000159.1 GCA_029379285.1 Rhizonema sp. PD38 | reverse complement strand
AATTCGGTCAAATCTTTACCTTGTATATATTTTAGGGCGCTTGTCGCCCCCTCAGATTCCAAGCTAAACGCTCTGCTCCTAGCGTCTTTCCACAGCCAGGAGGGCCATACAAAAGTATTTTTTGTCTGTAACGCAGTCCATGATGAGCTAGCCTATCTCTTGCTGCATACTCACGCTCAATTCGGCAGAAACGTTTTTCGACATTTTCCGGCAACACCATGTGATGTCGCAATTTCTGCCTTGGTATGACAGTTACCAGAGGAATATTAAATCGTTTACTGGTTGGTAATTCAGTTAAAGCCTGTAAGTTTTCTGGTATTGTGTCAGCAAGTTTGCTAGGGTTGGCCGACTTCTCTTTCTGACTCTTTTTAGTAATGTTCTCTAACTGATCAGCTAATAGCGTATGTCCCCTATTGCGTTCTTCCTCAATAACTAGGTACGTGAGTTTATCAATTGCTTCTTGATCTGAACTGGCGATCGCTCTAAAAAATCTCTTGAGAAGCTCTGCTTTCATACTGCCTCTCAGTATCAACAATAGCTTTTTTGTCACTACTAATGTACTATATCATTTAATATACAAAAAAGTATAGCGCAATCTCTTTGTCTTTAATCATTATTTTTAAGTTATGTAAAACCTAAGTTCGCGAGTAAAAATAGATTGTAACATTTACTGGATTTAGGTTAAAGCTCATTTGACGCGGCGAAAAATATCATGCTTATTGATAATCAAGCCAAAGATATTGAGAATTAAGCAATATTTCTCAATATCTTTGGCTTGTTGATAATAAAAGTCCTAAGGTAGTATTCGCCCATACTTTAATGGGATAAGCATTTGAGGTCATTTTCTTACGTCGAATTCAGGTTCCTTATAGAACCCATTTGAGATCTAACAAGAGGTTGCAAGTCTCTTAACCATCAGCCGAATAAAACAAAGATTAACCTTGGCAGTCGCATTAGCTAAAGTTCTCTCAAAGTTCTTG
This sequence comes from Rhizonema sp. PD38, assembly GCA_029379285.1. GTDB lineage: Bacteria > Cyanobacteriota > Cyanobacteriia > Cyanobacteriales > Nostocaceae > Rhizonema. The sequence continues at coordinate 11,017 of JAQYWP010000159.1, read as the reverse complement.
ACGAGGATTTTGCATCTTTCCATCCAAGCATTTGAGCGCTCAATTACCCACCTCGCCGCAACGGGAACTTTCCCCAGATTGACCTTGTGCTTTCTTTTCCTGTTTCGATGGTTTTGGCGAAAGTTCAAACCTGATTTTCGTCATGATCTGGGGATAAACCAACTCTTACTCCTCCCTCAGATGTTCAGGGTGATAACCGTTGTCTAGCAGGATGGTAGTCTTGGGAAGATTCACAGGTTTTGACTTGAAATAATCAATATTGAGCGTCAACATTTCAATCAAACCCTTATCATCAGATACATTGGCTTTGGTACAGTGAGTAAAGAAGGGAAATCCCAGGGTATCAACGGCTAGATGCCTTTTAATGCCATTAGTCGATTTGTAGAAACAATATCCTTTCGATGCAGCGCTGGCATAAAAGCGTGTTTTTCACCGCTTGAGAGTCGATGATCAGCAACGTTGTCCACTTGGTTTTTTTTAACCTGTTCACGCACTTGAGCATGTAAGATACTCATCAGCTTGTCGATTACTCCTTCAGCCCGCCACTGCAAGTAATGCCAATATACCGTGGAGTAGGGAGGCAGATCTTTGGGCAAATCTTCCCAATTGCAGCCGTTTTTTAGTTGATAGAAGATGCCATCCAACATTTCTCGCTTTGTCCAGTTAGGTGGTCTGGTCTGTTTCTTGCTCGGTAATATCTGAACCAGTAGGGGTTCTAGGATTATCCACTCTTCGTCTGTGAGACTGCTAGAGTATGGCATAACTTTTGGATACAACGTTTTGCGCTAACTTTACTTCAACACTGTAAAAGATGTCAAATGGGTTCTATAGGGATGGGATTGACGCCGTTGAGTCACTGTCCCAGATCGGGTGTCATTGGTCACTAATTTTACGACTCATACATATGAAGGCTGACAATTGACGCGGAATCTCACCCTTCTTAAGGGTGGGATGAGTTTAAGAATTACGAATGATTCTATCCCCACTTTTAGAATCAAAGACAAATAACTTATTCATATCTAATTCCAGAGAAAGTTGATCGCCAAAACGTGGACGTAAACCTGCAGCCGCCTGCATATTTAATACCACCCCTGAAGGTAAACTCCCACGGATCAGAGTTTCTCTTCCTAAAGGTTCCACCACCTTAACCTCAACCACTAACTCTCCCTTTTGATGTTCTTCTGTGCCAGAAGCTCCTTTAACGCTAAGGTGCGGCTGGTTTTTCAAGCCGGGGAACTCGTCTGATGTACCGCCTTGTCTTAGCGGTTCACTTATATAAACATCCTCAGCACGAATTCCCAAATCAATATTTTGCCCGACGACAGGATGCAAGCTCTCCCTCAAATCTTCTGGACAAGGTAAAAACTGACCACCCACATCAAAACTATCACCCGTGAACTTTGCTGGGAGAATATTCATGGGAGGACTCCCTAAGAAAGTCGCTACCATCCGGTTAGATGGATTGGTATAAATAGTTTGTGGATCGTCGATTTGTTGAATTCGTCCCCCATTGAGTACGACAATCTTATCAGCCAAAGTCATTGCCTCGACTTGGTCATGAGTCACGTAAACTGTTGTGATTCCTAACTGCTGATGTAACTGTTTTAACTCGGCTCGCGTATCATCTCGCAATTGAGCATCTAAGTTAGACAAAGGTTCATCCAGTAAAAACACTTGTGGTTCACGGGCGATCGCTCTTCCCAATGCCACCCGTTGCTGCTGTCCTCCAGAAAGTTGTTTGGGTTTACGATCTAAGAGATGTTCTAGAGATAACGATCGCGCTACAGTCGAAACCCGTTGTTGAACTTTTTTGGAGTCAATTTTCCGCATTTGTAACCCAAAGGCAATGTTTTGGGCGACTGTCATATGAGGATATAACGCGTAGTTTTGGAACACCATTGCCACATCCCGTTGTCTTGCTGGGATATTGTTAACCAGGCGCGAGCCAATATATATGTTGCCAGATGTTGCAGTTTCCAAACCGGCGATTGTTCGCAAAATTGTAGATTTACCGCAACCTGATGGTCCTACCAAAACCCAAAATTCTCCATCCGGAACTTCAAAGGTAATCTCTTCGATAGCGCTCAGATTCTGGAATCTACGTTCAATGCTTTCTAAACGAACTTTTGCCATGATTAATTGTTGGTTATTCGTTATTGGTTGTAGATTTGTTAGTGGTTAATTGTCCTAAGTGTTAACCACTAACAACTGACCGCTAACCCCATGCAGGGTGAGAGAGTATTGAAGCAATCACTCGTACCCCACGCAGTTGATTGGATAGAGGCAAGTGACCTTTGGGGGCACTTAAATCCCAGGTAAACTCATTGGGATACCTAGTCCAGTTATTACCTTTTTTCCAACCGATCTTTAACCACAGACTGTCCCAATTTTTACCCAAACCCAACCAAATTTCTCGCTGTACCGAAAAGCCAAATTTCCCTTCTGAGTGAACCAACCAAAGTTTGTTAATAGTTTGCAAGTCTGTGACTGGAAAATTTTCAGCTTCGGTGAAATACAACCATTTTCTTTGGATTGCGGTCGTTCCTGCTACTTCACACATTTTTTGTAAAGTCATGCGATCAGCTGCTTGGAAGTCGGAAATAGCCAGGAGTTCTTGTAGGGGTTTGTAATCAATAGCGTACTCCGATTTGAGGGAGACAAGACCTTGAGGAAAATAAGTTTGTAAAAATTCTTTTACTTTGCTCGAATCAGATTTATAGAGAACTTGGTAGGCTTTGCCATCAACCCAAGTGGCTGGATTTTCACGACGTTCAAATAAAAACTCCATTAAGACATCTAATCCCCCATCCCCTAAATGAGCGAGTTGTGGGATCACTTGCTGTTGGACGCCAATAGACCCAGCGTTTAACGGTTGGCGGAGGGAGTCGATGTCACTAGAAGTGCCTGGTACAGTCATTGGGTCTGTCATGCCATTACTCTCAAAAGAAAGCTTTCAGTGGATAGCGAAGAGTAGTTTACAGGAAATCGCCAGGAAAACCTACTCCTTTTCCTATACCGAATTTACTATGTCTTGGAGAGCATTTATTCGGCAAGGTATGAACGTGCGAGGTATGAGAGGTAGTTGACTGCTGTATATTCAAAGAGTAAACTAACAAGGAGTGCAGGCGATCGCTGCCAAACACGGTTCTAATCAATCCCCCGCACATCAACTCAGAAAAAGGGAAAAATCTGCACTTCATTGCTTTGCAATCAATATACACTTCGGAAATCTACCACCGCGATTTTACTTCGAGTATTAGCTGAGTAATTGGCAAAGGTCGAGTTTCTGACAATTTTACGTCATAGCTGACTAACTCTCTGTGTTTTCCGAGCAAGTTTCCGAATGAGTTCTCGCAGCACATCAGTTTTTGTTCTTCCGGTTGCTTTGCAGTAATCATCTAAAATTTGCAACTCATCTTCGGGAAGTCGAATATCAAGTCTTTTTTCTGATTTATTCATTGATATGTACGGAGATTTGCTGTAGAATGATTGTAAAGCATAGTTGATGATATTGCCTGCTTTTACACTCCTATTTCCACACAAGAAAGCCTCAGGGATATTGACTATTGAAAAGGTCTTTGCCCACCATGTCAAGCCAAAACAGTCTTAGACGCGCAGATTCAAGCAGAGTATTAGTTTTATAGAGCAGTGTGTGATGTACGACAAGATTACCTCGCCGACAAGTGGATCGAAAATCACCTTTAAGAATGGTGAACCAAATGTTCCTAACAATCCGATCATCCCCTTTATTCGTGGTGATGGTACGGGTATAGATATTTGGCCTGCTGCCCAAAAAGTGTTTGATGCTGCAGTAGAAAAGGCATACAAGGGTAAGCGAGAAATTAGCTGGTTCAAGATTTACGTTGGTGATGAAGCTTGTGATAAATACGGTACGTATCAGTATTTACCTCAAGATGCTCTCACAGCCATTAAAGAATATGGAGTTGCTATCAAAGGACCCCTGACAACCCCAATTGGCGGTGGAATTCGTTCTCTCAATGTCGCTTTACGGCAAATTTTTGACCTGTACGCTTGCGTGCGTCCATGCCGTTACTACCCAGGAACGCCGTCCCCCCATAGATATCCCGAAAAACTAGATGTCATCATTTACAGGGAAAATACAGAAGATATCTACTTGGGAATAGAGTGGCAACAAGGAAGTGAAATTGGCGATCGCTTAATTTCTCTGCTGAACAATGAACTGATCCCCGCTACCCCAGAACATGGCAAAAAGCAAATTCCTTTAGACTCTGGTATTGGAATCAAACCCATTAGCAAGAAAGGTTCCCAGCGCTTGGTCCGGCGTGCTATTAAACATGCCTTGCAGCTCCCGAAAAACAAGCAAATGGTAACTTTGGTCCACAAAGGGAATATCATGAAATACACCGAAGGTGCTTTCCGTGATTGGGGTTATGAAGTTGCCACAACAGAGTTTCGTGACAGTTGCATTACAGAAAGAGAATCTTGGATTTTAAGTAATAAAGAGAACAACCCCAACATAACGTTAGAAGAAAACGCTCGGGCTATAGATCCTGGGTTTAACGCTTTGACTGCGGAAAAACAGAATCTGATTATCAAGGAAGTCGAGACAGTTTTTGACGCAATTTGGGCAACCCACGGCAATGGTCAGTGGAAAGATAAAGTCATGGTGAATGACCGCATTGCTGACAGTATTTTCCAACAAATTCAAACCAGACCGGATGAATATTCTATTCTGGCAACAATGAACTTGAATGGCGACTACTTGTCTGATGCAGCTGCCGCGATTGTTGGCGGATTAGGAATGGGGCCAGGGGCAAATATTGGCGATGAATGTGCTATTTTTGAAGCCACCCACGGTACTGCACCCAAACACGCCGGATTGGATCGAATTAATCCCGGTTCTGTGATTTTGTCCGGTGTGATGATGTTTGAGTATCTCGGTTGGCAAGAGGCAGCAGACTTGATTAAGAAGGGTTTGGGAGATGCGATTAAAAACCGTCAAGTCACCTACGACTTAGGGCGTTTGATGGAACCACCAGTCCCACCCTTAAAGTGTTCTGAATTTGCCGAGGCAATTATTCAGCACTTTGGGTAGTTAGATCCTGTCCGGTAAATTAACCTGAATTCTGTCTGAACCACTCCCCACCAAAGCAAGCGGGGAGGGGTTCCGTCTCTTCTACAGCAGTCAGGAGTTATGAGTTATCAGTTTTCACGTCGTCGGCACTATTTACTAGTCAACCGCTCTAAGAAATCTATTTTTACCGCGACATTGATCAAATCTTTATGAGCTTGTATATCTTTAATTTCGCCTTCGTTAAGAGCAACAACATAAGGTTCGCCATCAATCATAGCGATAATTGGTCCTCCAGAAGAACCAGCTGCAGTATCGCAATCATGTAGAAGGAAGTTCGCCTCCTCCTTGACAATACTACAACCCGCTTGGAAACTTGCAGTCCATCCAGAACCAGCATGAAAATATTGCTGATACGATGCCGTCGGAAAATCTCGAGAATAGCCGACGAAAAATAATTTTTTCTGGTTGCTAATCAGAGTAGGAGAGGGTAAAGATTTCACACCTAAATAGCCATATTTACGACCAAGAGGCTTGTTAATTTTCAGCAAAGCCCAATCCTGAGAATTAAGCGAGCTACCACTTTTGAAATCTGTACCATAAATCACTTGTTCCACAGATGCTACATCGTTAACATTCGGATCTACACCGTTGCGAATATCAGCATGAGCTTCGGTTAACAATTCTGTCAATGTGCGGGCGCGATCGCGTTCACTAACTTGCAATGCCAAAGCGTCGTATCCTTTGGATGGTTGCTGCTTGTGCAACCGCATCAATAAGTCGATATAAAACTCATAGTATCTTTGTATCGAGGCAAAATATGAGCTTCGCAAATCTGGGCTAGTAACTTGGGCGCGGATATCTTCAACGCTCTTAATCACTGATTCTATTTGCTTTTGTGCTGCCTCTAAGTTGTTACGATCCCGTTCGACTACAGCAATATTATAAAGTGTATCCGCGACACCTACGCGATCGCCTAACTTTTCCTGCAAAGAATATTGCTGATTGAAGCTGTTGATAGCCTTGTCTGGTTGCTTTAATAAATTGTAAGCTTTACCAATATTGTGTAAAGTATTAGCTTCTAGTAGACGATTACCTAATTTTTTAGACCCAAATAATGCTTTTAGAGAGGCATCTATTGATTTTTGATAATCACCTGACTTTAAATAAATACTTCCCATATAAGCATAAGCTATAGTTTCGGAGAAGGAACTTGTTTGTTGACGTGACAACAACAGTACTCGGTTTGCAATATCTAATGCTTTGGGATAATCTTTTAATGATTCATAAACTGATATTTTACCAATAAGTGTAGATCTTTCAAAAGACAGTGACTTTTGTTCGCGCCAAATTTCTAGTGCCTTATCGTAAGATTGTAGTGACTCTAGATACTTTTTATTAAGGCGATAAACTTTACCTAGATAATCAAGAGTTACCCCTTCTTGAGTGCGATCACCTATTTTTTGAAATATCTCTAATGCTTGCTTGTAAGTGTTTATACTTCGTGGATAATCTCCTAAAAGACTATATACTTCAGCAAAACTTGTAAGTGTACTTCCTTCTCCAGAACGATCCCGCACTCGACGCTGAAGAGTTAAGGCTTGATTATATTTATCTAGCGCTTTCTGATAATCGCCGAATGATTGATAAATACTGCCCATAGCAGCAATAAAAAAAGCTTCCTGTGCAGGATTTTGACTTGCCCGCTGAATTTCTAAAGCTTGCTTTAAAGATTCCAGCGCTTTTTGTTTATCGCCCAATTCATCGTATGTTATACTAAGCGAGTATAAAACTTCTGCCTCACCTGGACTATTTGCGATTTTTTGTAGGAGCGCTCGTGCACTATTATAATATGGAAAGGCTTTGGGATAATCACCTAAATCTTTGTGAGTAACTGCAATACTCCTCATCGTATCTGCTTGTCCCAAAAGATTAAGGTAAAGTGCATGTCCGGTTAAATTTGCCTGCTCTTGTTGTTGCAGTTTCAAAGCTTGATTTAATAAGTTAAGTGCTTGCTGATTTTGACCTAAGGTATTATAAATTGAACCAATTTCAGAATAAACCTTAGATTGTCCGTTAATATCTTGTCTGGAACGTTGAATTTCAAGTGCTTGATTTAAGATTGGCAAAGCTTTTTGATATTCACCTAATGAACTGTAAACTGAAGCAATAGTGCTGAGTGTAGTAACTTGAGAGGCAGCATCTTTTCTAGTTCGCTGAATTTTTAATTCTTGATTGTATGCATCTAATGCTTTTTGCTTCTCACCTAAACTCAAGTATACCTTGGCTATCCCACTTAGTGCATACGCTGTGAATTCAAGTTTTTGCTTAGTTTTAAAAAATGACAGCGCTTGGTTGTAATATTGTAATGCCTTTTGGTTCTCGCCCAAATTCCAGGAAGTGTTACCAAGGAAGATCAGCGTCTGAGCTTCCAGAAAAGGCTCTTTAAGTTCGCGTGCGATAACTAAACGTTGACTGTAATATTCTTGCGCTTTTTGGAATTGCGAAAGCGCATAGTAACCAACACCGATGCTCCTCAGTGTGTTAGCTTCTTGAATGCGATCGCCTATTTTTCGCCAAATCAAAAGCGCTTGTTCATAAAGTGCGATCGCTTGTCGTTGAGATTCACCCGTACCTTGCTGCTCTAGCTTCCGTGCTTCATCTAACAGTTGCTTTCCCTTAAAGTATTCTGGGGAATTATTTGGTACTTGTTGAGCGAGATCGCTTGCTATAGATGCTGTCATCATCATTGGATGCGACAACATCAGAATGCCAACAATCGTTCCTAAAGAGCGTTGAATCAGCATTTTATTACATTGAATTTTCAAGTTGCTTACCCTACTTTTACTTTTTCAGGTTGTATGAAGTCAGATTAGCACCTATGTAGTCACTATCTTGTTACTGTTACATTTTTGAGAATGACTGAGTGCTCGCACATGATTTACACAAGTGTCAAGTCAGTATACTTAGATCTTGCATCTTCTCAATCAGGGCTGTTGGGTACTACCCACTCTACGTAATCATAGGCTTTTTAGGCTTGGATTTTCGCAACAAGACAATGGTGCAAGCTCTGAGTATATTTAAAGCGCTCTGGAGCGCTCACTGCTTAATGACACAGACTATTAGTAAGTAAATAACTGTAAATTGTTATGTTTTTTTGATACTATTGCTCTCATGAGCAGATTAAAAAAATTGGTAGAGCAATTCCTCAAGCAACGAGTAGAAGTGCGGTTTGAGGATGTGCGCTATCTTTTAGAAGCTTTTGGTTTTGAATAAAAAAGTCAAAGGCTAGCCACCATAGTTTTCGAGACTCGCAAGGCAAAATAGTGACTGTTCCTAAAAAAGGCAGACAGAAAGTTAAGGGCTTTTATGTACAGCTAATTGTTCAAATATTAAATTTGCAAGAGTGGAATGATGAAGATACTGAACCAGAATCAGAAGAACAAGCCAATTGAGAAGCTGTCGTTAGAACATTATTTGAATCTTCAGTATCCTGTGACACTTTACCCCGATTCAGAGGGGGGATATGTAGCTCAAATAAAAGATTTGCCTGGATGTCTCACCCAAGGTGAAACTTTAGAGGAAACAATTGCAAACCTGAAGGAGGCGCGGGAATTGTGGATTGAAACAGCTTACGAAGCTGGCGACGATATTCCTTTGCCTAGCACTGATGATACTTGATATGGGCGATACGACTTCAGCCAAAGCCTGCGGGCATCGCACTACAATTTTTCGCTCCTTCTAAATTCCTAATTTCTAAACTGCGATGCCTTCGGCAACGGCGGTATCGCCCCCATTGCCGAAGGCGGGCACTCTGTGCCATCGCACTTCTGATGATGGGGTTGATGTAGGTGAAAGTCCTAAGTGATTGTCAGCTTCTTGTTGTACATTCGTTCGCCATAAATCTTATGATAAAGATTTAACTAAATGGATTCAATGTGGATATACCACAACCCTCAAAATCCTTAATATTTCTAGTAACAAGTGTCAAAGAATGTATTTTGGCTGTAGCCGCAATAAATATATCAGCTTGCGAACGTGGTTTCCCTTGGGTTCTCAACAAGCCTCTCAATTCACCCGAACACTTGGCAATTTCTGAAGTGATGGGGAGAATTTGATAGTGAGTTGTCAGAAAGTTTTCAAACCAGTTTTGGATTCTAGCATTAGGCTTGGCTGTTAAACCATAATAAATTTCCTCAATTGTAATCACACTGAAGTTAATAGATAGCACAGTACCGATCCATGCTGTCACTCCTGGATTTGGCATTGGGCGAGTTAATTCACTGATTATATTCGTATCACAAAGATGACTCATCCTTATCTTCGGTAAAAGGATTATTGCGATCACTTCGTGCTGGGAGATCGAAGGTATAGTTTTCTTCAGTACATAACTGCTGAAGTTCTTTAAAAACTTGAGCTAGAGATGTTTTCGCAGTTTCTTGCCGCCAGTTTAAAAATTCTTTAAAAAGCTCAGGGTCTACAATTGCAGCTACGAATTCCTCTTGAGTATAAATTAGCTGAGGTTCTTGACTAGTGGCATTAATTATTGATAGTAGCTGTTTTTTGGCTTCTTCAAGTGTCCATTTCATTGTAAAAATCTCCCAGTGTTGGAAGCATTGAATAAAGAGACAGTTCTCAAGTTAGCTTATTTTCCCAAGCGATCACCTTCCACATTCCTGTGATATACTACCCTGATTTAATTTAAGCAGACCTCACTTGTGGTGTTACGTCGTTGATATCAAAATCTCTCTAAAACTGTATTTTCTGAACTAATTTCCAATGCACTCTCAGTTGATGCGGATTGAGCAGTGACTTGAGAAAACAGTGCTTCATACTGGGCGATCGCACTCTCAAAAGAATAGCGTTCGACGGCATACTTTCTGCCCACATTCCCTAACTTTGCGGCATAAGTGGGATTATTATACAACTCCAGTATTGCTGCAGCTAACTCGGATGGTGACTCAGGTGGGACAACAACACCGCCACCACTTTTTTTAATTGCACTTGCCGCAGTTCCAGTAGCAGGAACACTTCCGACTATGGGACGACCACTGGCTAACAACAGGGGAATTTTAGAAGGCATATTGAAGTTTACCACATTGCGCTTTTGCACTACCAAACCCACATCTGCTGCCGCTAACATTGAGGGGAGTTCCGAACGAGGCTGCAATGGTACAAGTAAAACGTTTGTTGCTCCACACGCAATACAATCCAAGCGCAAACTCTCTAATGCTTTTGTTTCCCCTGCGATCGCAAACACGATTTCTGGAATATGACTTAATTTTGCTGCGGCTTTGATAACTGTTTCCAAACCTTGGGTGAGGGCAATGTTCCCAGAGTATAGTACGACAAATTTCCCTTCTAATTGATAGGCTGAACGAAAATTATTGTTCTCACGAGGCTGGGGGCTGATAAAATTTACATCTACCCAATTGGGAATACAAACCATTTTTTCGGCTGGTACTCCTTTTTGGATTAAGTTTTTTACAAATCCATCCGCAATTACACTGATACTCTTTGCACTACGGTAGGCAAACTTTTCTAAAGCCTCAAAAGCACGAATAATATATTTATTTTTAATGAGCCCCACGCTTACGGCGGCTTCTGGAAGGATATCTTGGACGTTCAGCACCACCGGGCAGTTGTATAAGCGACCGAGGAGAGCTGCTGGGATAGATACCAGTAACGGTGGCACTGTGAGTAAAATCACATCCGGTCGTGGTCCGTTGAGAGCCTGTGGTAAGCTCGTAAACACGAAACTTAACTCCAGTAGCAGCCGATCTATCAAGTTGGGTTTAGACTTTATCCGCAGATAGCTGCGCTGAACGGTGACGCCATTTTTTTGTTCTGTAACGTACCACTTGCCGCGATAAGAATTGTAAATCTGGCGCTGAGGATAGTTGGGCATACCTGTAATTACCCGTATTTCATGACCTCGTGCCACCAGTCCTTCTGCCATTTCAG
>JAQYWP010001080.1 GCA_029379285.1 Rhizonema sp. PD38 | reverse complement strand
TAAATAAGCGTTGTTCGGTCATGGTTGTTCTCCTAAAGTTATTTATGCTGATTCAATTAATTTGCAGTTGGTGGGAACCATCGACCGAGCCATTCTATCAGTGCAGGTATTGCATTCTGATTGCCAACAAAGCCGAGATATGAGTCGGGTCTCACGAGGAAAAGGCTCCGACTACTGCCAAAGGCGCTATCAAATTGCATCTTTGTTTCCGCTTGGGTAAGGGTAGGCGCGATGCGTTGTAGTTTCAGAAACCCATGCCAGGGGCTGATCTGCTCTTTCCAGGTCGCAGGGAGGTCGGTTGTACTTTCACCCCCTGCTACCAGCAGAGTAAAACACGACGGATTGAGAATTTCATAAAGGCGCGCTTTGCGAGGCTGAGTATCACCCGAAGAATCGAGATTCCACGCCAGTACATCCATGTCTGGCACGCGATCTCCCGCTTGGAGGTTACCATGAGCCTGATAGGTTTGGGAAAGTGAGCTTTTCCGATAATTCATAGCGACCTCGCTGAGCATTCCAGTACTCAACTGCTGCACTAAATGATTGTTGAGGAAAACTGGTGTGAGGAGCGTGATCAGTTGATGCACAATTATGCTGTCGGAGTTGAGTACATCTGTAGCGGTTTCTGTCCTCGACACGATATTACGGATAATCGGCAGTCTCTCTTCCTCGTAAGTGTTCAGTAGCTCTTTTGCCGCTTTGCCGTGCCAAATCATGGCTAGCTTCCAACTCAGGTCGATCATGTCCTGAATGCCGGTGTTCATCCCCTGTCCACCTGCCGGGCTATGAATGTGAGCCGCATCGCCGCCAAAGAAGATGTGGCGATCCCGTAGCTTGTGCAGCATCCGGCTGTTGATCCGAAATCGAGAACTCCAGGTCATGTCTCGCAGTCGAGCAGGAATGTGCGAGTTCTCGTCACAGAGCTGTTGCAGTTTTTCCAATGTCGGGTCGTCGTTCGCTTGTTGATCCGGATCGGTAGCCATAAACCGGAAGTGGCGAGCGCCCATGGGAAAAACAGCCATGAAGCCATGTGCAGAGGTGAATATCGAGAGTTCATCGTCGGGAAGATCGCCGTCGAGATGTAGGTCTGCCAGGGCATAATTCTGGTCGATGGATTTACCTTGAAATTGCAAATTCAGAGTACGGCGAACCAGACTGTGTGAACCTTCGGCGCTAATTAGATAAGCCGCTTCCAGTTCCTCAAGTTTGCCTTCACGGTTGCGGAGTACAGCCTTCACACCACCTTGTCCAGGCTGAGCAGACGACTCTGATTGAGCAAACGCGATCATCTCTGTACCGTGTTCAATCTCAACATCCTGGCGAACCAGTTGCTCCCGCAGAATGCGTTCTGTTTCCGACTGAGGGATGAGTATGATGAAATTGTAACGGCTTTTGATCTCTTTAAGGTCTACTTTACCTAAGCGTTTGCCATCTCCATAGATGGTAGTTGCGGTACCTTTGTTGCCAATTCGGAGCATCTCTTGGATCAGCCCGCGCTGCTCGAAGAGTTCTAATGTACGCGTCTGTACAGCAAGAGCGCGAGATGTAGTGGAAGGTTCTAGCAGTTTATCCACAATGCGGACAGGAACGCCGAAGCGAGAGAGTTCCATCGCTGCCGTCATTCCCGTTGGGCCCGCGCCGACAATCAGCACTGGACGAGGACTGCAAGTTGTTCGTTTATCTTGCTCGTTCATAAAGAGTTTTGTTCTTAATAACTAGTACTGCAAATGAGCGATCGCTTTTTGAAGCCAAGCTTTGACTGATTCGGTGTCAGAGCACCTTAGCTTTGGTAACCTTGCAAGATCTAAGTTACTAAAGCAGGATACTTTTGAATGACTTGCTCCACCACGAGTAATGGTTATTCTTTAGTGGGAGAAAGTATCGAAGCGGGGTACAAGCGTCATTAAATAGTACTAAAAAGTACTATTTTTTATATACTATCAACTTCAAAGATATTTGCAAGCCTAATATGTTAAAAATAATGAAGCAGCACCTCTGTTAGCTTTTAAATTTAGCGGTCGATCTGGCTATAGTTAGATTTGGTAAAGTTACAAAGTTCGATTTAGAAATGAGCAAGCAAAGCTCTCAAGGAAAAAAACACGGACCTGGGCGACCCCGCGCCGACGAACGCGATTCTAGAAACGAGGCGATTCTAGATGCAGCGACCGCCGTGTTTCTCGAACAGGGCTTTGCTCGCGCTAACACAGATGAGATTGCCCGCCGGGCGGGTGCGTCTAAGCAGACGCTCTACTCGCTTTATCCCAGCAAGGCGGAACTCTTCGCCGCACTGATGAAGCGTCGCTCCGAAAAACTGGTCGATCCAGTCGCTTCCGCCATCCTCAGCCAGGATGCGCCTGCTCACGAAGTCTTGTATCAGTATGGGTTGCAGGTTTTGCGTGCGAATTTGAGCGACAATGGTCAGCGACTACAAAGGCAGTTGATCGCTGAAGCTCCTGTGTTTTCTGATCTCGCCAATGCATTTTGGCAGAACGGACCAGGCTGGGGACGAGAAATCGTCAAGCAGTATTTAGAATCGTTAGTGCAGCGCCAAGTTCTCTCGATCAAAAACACTGACCTTGCGGCTGACCACTTTATGAGTATTGTGTTCGGTTGGCCGATGCTTCGCGCCAGTTTTCAGCTACCCTCGTTGTTTCAAACTGACGAAGCACTAGCAGAGTGGGTTCAGAGCGCTGTAGACGTATTTTTGCGGGCACACACGGGCACAAAGTAGAAAGGAGATCTCCGAGCAGCAAGGTGTTTCCTCTTCGCAAATTTCCCACGATTTGAAAGCGTCAAAATTGAATTAGCGAGAGTGCTGGAACCGGATAATTGATGAAGAATTCGACCTTGAACACGGTGGCTATAGCTACCCCCTAACGCAGTCGATGGTTGAGGTTTTCACTGTATTTAGGCGTAGCCATTCAAGAGTGGAAATCGCCAGTCAAAATGTTTGGGGCAGGCTTAAGAAACCCGCATAAAAAAACAAACACCCTTTTTGTCAGAGTGTTTGTCGTGGTTGATAGGCATTCCAGCAATTAGAATGGTATATCGTCTACGTCTACGGTACTCAAGCGCCCTTTACCGTTGCTAATAGCTGCTCCAGCACCAACCAACTGCCTGTCTTCTCGGGCTTGGGGTTTCTTTGCGGGTACAACCTGAGTTGGAGTTGGATTGGGAACTTCAGATTCGACAACGGTGGCAGTGGGGATAAAGCTGCGAATAACCAAAGTTACTACTTTACTCTTATACGTGCCATTATCAATTGTTCTTAAGTCCAAGTAGCCGATCGCTA
>JAQYWP010001079.1 GCA_029379285.1 Rhizonema sp. PD38 | reverse complement strand
GCCCTTCGGGCATGTCTTCTCTTCGAGACGCTGCGCGAACGCTAAGGCGGTTTTTAATCGGTATTCATAAGAGCGGGGGGAAGGGAGTAGCCTTGACTGAACCAGATTGGTTTGTTTGTGCTTTGCTATTTACATCATGTTCGGTTAATGAATGATAAATAAAAGATAGGTTCGTAGTTGCGCTGTCTTCGCTTTCAAACTGTTAAGAGCTTACTCCTTCGGGGATGCCGCAGGCTAGACAGCGCAACTACAAACATTATTGTAAGTGTTCAAAAGAACATAATATTACAGGCTAATAGCTAAATGCATAGCCTGTTATTCTAGCTTTAAAAGGAATAGACAAAAAATTGTCTTTCTGGAAATGGATTTACTTAGCAGAAGCTAAACCCTTAGTATGGAGAAACTCTCTAGCAACATCTTTAATATCACGAAACTCGCCCTCAACCAAATAATTTAATCGCCGCATATCTTCTGTAGAAATTCTGCCACTCAATTGGGCGATCGCTTGTCTGACTTGAGGATACTTCTTCAAAGTGTCTTGACGCACAATTGGTGTAGCTTCGTATGGGGGAAAATAATGCAAATCGTCCTTCAGAACGACTAAACCTAAACGAGAAATTTGCCCATCTGTAGAATTCCCATCAATCATATTAACTAGCTTTTGCTCTATTGCTCGATAGATTAATCCTAAATCCATAATGCGAGGAGATTGGGCAAAACGTATTCCATAAGTTTTAGCCAAACCAGGAAAACCATCTTCTCGTTCAACAAATTCATAACCGAATCCGGCACGCCACTGAGGTGTGTATTTAGCAGCTTCTGACAGAGTTTGAATATGATAACGTCTTGCCTCCTCACCCCGTATAGCCATGGCAAAAGTATCTTCAAAGCCCAAAGATGGCATCACTTCCAGATGAAACTTTTGAGCGTAATCTTGTTTTAGCTTTTCGTAAAGCACCTTTGGATCGTGAATCACCTTTTGTTTTAAAATAACAGTAGACGCCGTGCCCGTATACTCAATATAAGCATCAACTTTGCCAGATGCGATCGCGTCATGAGTCACCAAAGTACTAGTAAAGCGACGACGTTCAACCTTTAAATGAGTTGATGCTTCAATTTGTTTTGCGAGAATTTCGCTTAAAATATCTTGCTCAGTAAAACCTTTAGAAGCAACAACAATATCACCAACGCCACTATTTGACGTATGATTACAGCTGGCGATGACTAACACCAAAGCAAAAGTTAAAAAGCAAAACGTAAAAAATCTCTTCATTATGTTTCTTCGCCTTCTTTGTGCCAAGCCTGCTCCCGACACGAAATGTCTTCGCGGTTCATTAACTCTTACCTTTAACTGTCAACCTTTGCTCCATCCAACCAATTGCCCAATCTGCCACTAAAGCAATAACTGCTGCGGGAATCGCACCGGCTAATATCAACTGATTATTCACGGCGGAAATACCGCGAAAAATCAACTCCCCCAAACCACCAGCACCGATCGCAGCTGCAATAGTTGCAATACCAATACCAATCACCGTCGCCACCCGCACCCCCGCCAAAATTACCCCCATTGCCAAAGGAATCTCCACCTGTAATAATAGTTGTTTATCAGTCATTCCCATCCCGCGTCCAGCTTCGCGAATAGCTGGATCTACACCAGTAATTCCAGTATAAGTATTGCGAATTATTGGCAAGAAAGAATACAGAATTAGAGAAAAAATAGCAGGTGTTGCGCCAATCCCGCCAATTACAGGTACGGGAATGAGTAAGCCGAATAGTGCCAAACTCGGAATCGTTTGCAGAATGTTTGCAATGATAAGAATAGGTTGACGGAGGTTCTTTCGACGGGTAATTAATATTCCTAGTGGAATACCGAAAAGAGTGGCAATCCCGATAGAAATCCCTACCAGCAGTAAGTGTTCCCAGGTGTGTTGTAAGATTTCTGGGGCATATTTGATCAAGAAGAAGTCATTGAAGTTCATAAGTTTTAAGACATTGAAGAAAGGCTTGGGCTTCTGGATGTTGGGAGTGCAAAAATTCCTCAGTTGAACCCAACACTACCAATTCTCCCCCATGCATTAACCCAATTCTTGATGCTAAAACAAAAGCTTCTTGAATGTCATGAGTTACAAACACCACCGTCTTGCCCAATTCTTGCTGTAGGCGCTTAAATTCTTGTTGAAGTTCTAACCGTGTGATCGGATCGAGTGCCCCAAAAGGTTCATCCATTAATAATACAGGCGGATCGGCTGCTAATGCCCTTGCCACCCCAACCCGTTGTTTTTGCCCACCAGAAAGTTCGTGGGGATATCTTTGAGCAAATTTGTCTGGATTTAAACCGACTAATTGCAACAATTCATAAGCTCGCGTTTTGATTTGTTTGGGTTTCCAACCTTCTAAAGAAGGCACTAAACCCACATTGCGTTCCACAGTGAAATGAGGAAATAAACCAGTTTCTTGAATGACATAACCAATCTTGCGCCGCAGCTTAATTTCATTCCACTGGGTTGTACTCATGCCTTCAAATAACACTTCGCCTTGCGTAGGGGTAAAGAGGCGATTGATTAATTTCATTGTGGTGGTTTTACCACTTCCACTCCTTCCAAGTAATATCAGTGCTTCTCCCTGGCGAATGGTGAAGTTGAGATTTGACACTAAAGGGCGATGATTTCGGCTTAAGGTGACATCGCGGAATTCAACGGCAATATCTGATGGCATAGGTGAGGTTTTGTGGAGACTCGTACTTTATCACATTATTACGCTTGTGTAGCTTGGTTTTAGCTCACCTTAAAACACCAATATTGTTTAAAATTCAAGTGAGTCATCTTTGTTCACCCTCGTAGTTAAAACTTAACAGTGGTGAGGGGAAGCTCTAGATTTAACAGAAGTCAATCCCTGCAAATGTTTGGAGTTTCATACCGCGAACTAGTCTAAAGTCCAGTAAACACAGTTGAAAAGATAAAGGCAAACCTAATGGCGAGAGCGGCGTTGATAGCATCATTACGGCGAGCGTATAAAATCACCAGGGCATCTCTAGAAACAGGAATTCCTGCAGACGAAATAGTTGATATTCTCCAACAAAAGACTACTCGTCGTCATTTCATATATGAGACCTGAGTTCGACGTAAGAAAAAAACTGAAAACTATACAGGGTAACCTTTGTAGCAATACAAAGCAATATGATTCATGTCAATAAGACGACATAAATGAGAATAGGGGGCGAATGGCACTGTTTGGGCAGCAATTCTCATTTTGAAAGAAAATTAGAGAAAATTCTGCTATTTAAATAGAGAACTT
>JAQYWP010001078.1 GCA_029379285.1 Rhizonema sp. PD38 | reverse complement strand
GATAATAGATCTATGCTAAAAGTTTGTGTTTTTCTTGAGTTATCGCTGCAAGGAAATATATCATTAATTTCATTAGCTAAATTATTTAAAGAGTCATTTGTAGGGTTTGCCATAATTGCCGCAATAACTAACTCATCTAAGCGACTTTGACTATCAAATTTATCTATTATTTTGCTAATCGCTTCATCTAATCCACCGTCTCCAACATATTTTGACAAGTTGTCATCAAGTTGATATTTGAACATTTGCTCTAAGTCTCCGCGTGTGCGAAAAGCATCCTGTATTGCTGCTTTTATTTTCTCTTCTACTTCAGAACGCATCATTGATAATTCTTCAATACTATTTTATTCTATAATCTACACATTGGTGTTGGTTACTTCCAGAAAAAACTCTTTATCATTTCCAATTTATCCTTTGAATTGTTATTAAGCAACTTGAATGATAACAAGTAATCATGAATATTGTATCATATCGCTTGACCGCTTTGTAAGAGATTCTCAATTCAAAAAATATCCAATTTATAAGAACACACGAAAAAATGGTGGTTTTGACGCATCACAGTTAAGGTTTTACATAATAACTAAAGTACGCCAAAACCAGCATACATCATATATAATTTATTTTTTTGGACTTCCTAAAGCTTCCAACAAACTTTTTCTCTCTAAACGCGAGCAGATGGTACTGAAGGGCGTTCCAGCATTGTATTGTCCCTCTAAACCCATGTGATGCAGTGCGACTAAATCCCAATTAATATTAAAGCAAGGAGAGCCAGAAGAGCCGCCTTCGGTATTAGTTTTATATCTAACAATTGTATAATTCTCGTTAACGCTAATAATTGCATCCGTATCAAATGCTAACTTTAATGGCCCACCCTTTGGATGTTGCAGTATTGAGAGTGGAGTGTTAGATGAAAATTCATATGGTTTAGTAGGTAATTCAATCCACCCTCGCACCGGAGAACCTTTTTCTCCGACAGTGCTGTTTCCTGGCTCCCCATCTACTCTAAGTAATGTGTAGTCTAGTTCATCAAGAGTGGGCAATCGATTTTCTGTATCCTGAAGATACGGACTTTCGTCAATTAGCCAGTCATTTTCTAGGTGATATTCTGTACCCTCGGAACTCGCAGTACCATCTCTGAGCTTTTTATAGTCAAACCGTAGGACAACATTGCCATAATTAATTTTTTTATTAATTACGTCTTCCATTACATGGAAATTAGTAATAACCACATTAGGAGCAATCAAAAAACCTGTACCTTGTGCCGTACCTTTAGGAAATTCAATCCGGCATACTTGCGCCTGAATTTTACTCAGCTTTCCTAACCAAGTATCCACATCTAGAAAAGAATTAGTTTCTCTAATAATTCTTTCCCGTGAACCCCTTTCTGATAGTTCTCGTGGCAGAGAAGTATCAAGAAACGAAGTATTGTCTGCAAAAAAATCCTGAGAAAATGCTATTAATTTTGGGTTTCCAGGATTTGACTGAAGCGCACCTAAAATGAGGGTTCTAATCCATCCCTCACGATCTGCTTCATTAATCAAATCAAATGCCAATTCTCTTAAGTCTTGGGCAATTGTTATGTCATAAAGATTTTTGTTAAACCGATATGTCACAAATTGTTCAAATCTTGGTGGCGTTCTAAAAGCATCACGCAAGGCATCTGATAATTTTTCGTGTTGGTAACCAGGTATTGCCATATAATCCTCCTATATTAATTTAATCTATAGCAATCCTAAATCATTTGTGAAATTCTCTCTCTCTTTCCTTGGTGCTCTTGGCGTCTTGGCGGTTCATTCCAAAACAGTTATGAGTTATGAGTTATGAGTTATGAGTAAAATAGTCTATCACCATGAGAGAAATTAGATGAACAGTACACAGTATTACCCTTTTTACTGAAAACTCATTACTCATTACTCATTACTCCTGAAGACTCAATTAGGATTGCTATATTACGGTTCTTCTTGAATGATTTCATACCAAAAAGATAAATCTCTTACATGGTGAGAACCATTCTTAGGTTGCCGCCCGATCCCAAATCCATCTCTATACTGCAAATAAGAGTTACGATACAGACCAATAGTATCACCAGTAGCTCTACTAAGTACTTGGTATGCTAAATCACCTATTAACGCAGCAGATCCAATAGCAGCCGTGACTACACTAACCTGTGGTGCAGCAACAGCAAGCCCAAGGAGTGTACCAACTGCCCCTTTAATTTCCGGTGAATTCAACTGCTTGGAAAGCAATTGTGCTAAATTCTCCGAATCTTCGCGATCGCGGGACACTGTGATAAAAATATCCAAGAAGTAGAGGGTCTTGCCATAAAATATAAGCAAGCCATTCTCGCCCGTAGGTAGACGATCTCTATCTTTAATACCAGGAAAACGAAACGTCTGCGGCATGTAAATGCTTGTTGGTTCACCTTCTTTTACGTAACCCTGAACCACCAGCGCATCTAACCGCATTTGGGCATCACCAAACCACTTTTTGGTATCCCAGATCATAATATCTTGCAATCGCACAGCCAAATTAACCGCTTCTGGTTGACTTACTGATTCCCTGACACTCCTTTGGTTGGAGCTAAGTTCACGCTCCATTTGCTCGATCGCTACAGTATTCGGTGGTATAGCATTATCAATCAACCATTTCTGCTCAGTCATTTATGTCTTCCTGGGATTGGAAATTAATAGATCTACTTGACAAATAAATCAGGTTTATATCTGTATACATCTTGAGTATGCGGTTTTTCGGACTATCGGGCAATATAATATTGCTGCTAATCAGCAATAACCGAGGAAAGCAGTTCTTGCAAGCCGGAGTTCGTCTAAGCCAAGGAGAAAACTAACCAGCCTGAGCCTAAACAAAACCATCCCGGCGTGGAACAATTACATGCTAATTTGGAAAATTCTCAAATAATGGTCAGAATATCTCAAGTAAAGCAGAAGTGGCGATCGCCTAACAAACCTCATGATCGCTCAATTACTTGTCTCCAATTGAGTTTCACATGATTTTTCAACTGTGCAAATATAGTCTTAGTCAAATACAATACACGATGAGATCTCATACACTCTCTTATCAGCTAGTGTATGAGGGCTTTTTGTATGTGCCTCAAACGCGAATTACTATATGACCTGATGATGTATGAAAATGAACAATTTATTTCTATCTTTAGATATATTGACAAAATTAACTTTTAATTTTTTTTACTAATACTAGATAATACAAACAATGTCACAAACGGGAGCAATGCGATTTTGTGAGATGGATCCAAAAACGAGCGATCGCCACCACCCG
>JAQYWP010001077.1 GCA_029379285.1 Rhizonema sp. PD38 | reverse complement strand
CCTCTACCTGCACAAGCAGCAAGTTCTTCGAGTGTTACCCGTTCTATAGGCAGTCAGGAACTTGAAAGCAAAAATTATTCTGGTCAAAGCTTAGTTGGGGCTGAGTATACTAATGTCAATCTAGAGCAAGCAAATTTTAGCAATGCTGATTTACGAGGAGGGGTATTTAACGGTTCAGTACTGAAGAAAGCAAATTTGCATTCCTCAGATTTCAGTAATGGCATAGCTTATCTAGTGGACTTTAAGGGTGCCGATCTCAGTGATGCAATTTTGGTAGAAGCAATGTTGTTGCGTTCTACATTTAATGATGTTGATATTACAGGTGCTGACTTTACCGATGCAGTTTTAGATGGTACAGAAGTGAAAAAACTCTGCACTCGTGCTAGTGGTGTTAATTCTAAAACTGGTGTTTCTACTCGTGAGTCTTTAGGATGTAAATAAGGAAGAGGCAGGGTAGCGATGGGTAATACAGGGAAGAAAAATCAGTTATTTTTCCCTCTGCTCCTGTACGAGCGGGTTTGACATATATTGCATTTACCCAGATGCTATCTATACTAAATCCCCCCCTACCGACTCCCCGCTTTCACTAATCATTTTGCCGTTTACAGATGACCATAGCAGAACAATTTCCCTTTAAATTTTGCCAATATGTTGAATTAGCTTATAAGTGTAATGATAATAGAGGAATGCCGAGTCGTTCTTATACATTAACGTATCCATCAGCCTAACCATGAGTAGTTCAACAGCGATGAGCCAGACTCTTGATATGCAGGGTTTGACCCAAGACGAGGTTTTACGACGACGGGCGGCTGGGCTTGGCAACGATGTGAAACTTCAGAGCAGCCGTTCCTATCGCCAGATTTTAAGAGAAAACGTCTTCACATTCATTAACGCAGTGTTCTTTGGCATTAGCGTTGTGTTCGCTTTACTGGGACGTTTCGGTGATGCCATATTGGTCGTGGTTGTTGTTTTCGGTGCAATGTTGGTCAATGTTTACCAAGAGATTTGGGCAAAACAGAAACTTGATCAAATAGCCCTGCTCAATCGACCAAAAGCAAGCGTTTACCGGGATGGACGCGAGCAGGAAATCGATCCCTACGAGATTGTTGTCGGAGATATTTTCCCTCTGAGGGCAGGGGACCAAATTCTTGTAGATGGACAAGTTATCGGTGAAGGGCGAATTGAAGTCGATGAATCCCTACTAACAGGGGAATCAGATTTAGTTCCCAAAGTTTCAGGTGAGACGGTTTTCTCAGGAAGTTTCTGTGTTAGTGGCAGTATCTGCTACGAAGCTCAAAAAGTAGGAACAGAAACAACAGCTTATCAACTCATGACAGGAGCGCGGGCTTACCGCCAAGTTTTGACCCCCCTCCAGCGTGAAATTAACATTGTCATTCGGGCTTTTCTCCTCACCGCCTGCTTTCTATGGATTTTGACAATTATCGGTTTTCTTATTAACCAACATTCACTGCAAGATTTGGTACAGCGTATTGCTGTCATAGCAGGCTTAGTTCCTGCTGGATTGCTGATCGCTATTACCTTAGCTTATGGTTTGGGTGCAGTGCGGATGTTGGGACAAGATATTTTGCTCCAGCAAGCGAATGCTATCGAATCACTTAGTAACGTTAATGTGCTGTGTTTGGACAAGACGGGTACGTTGACAACCAACCAAATCAGCATGCAGACGCTTTTGCCCATCGGGATTAGCCAAGAACAATTACGGACTTTACTAGGCAACTTCGCCGTCAGTACTAAGGCTCCCAATAAAACAAGTGAAGCGATCGCCGCAGCTTGTCGTGGACAAACCAAAACAGTCCAAGCTGAAGTCCCTTTTTCCTCAGCCCGAAAATGGAGTGCATTAGCGTTTAGCAATGGCGTTTACTTTCTAGGTGCACCAGAAATTCTGGAAGCATCAGTTTCGTTTACGCCTGAGATGCAAGAATTTATTCAAGCAGGCATTGAGCAAGGACTGCGCGTTGTTCTATTTGCTTGGAGCGCAGATACAACGGCACTGCAAACAGAGGCAGAAAAACCTACTTTACCGCAAAATCTCACACCGCTAGGAATTCTACACTTTAGCGATGTGCTGCGACCAGAAGCAAGAGAGACGCTCGCAGGTTTTGCCCAAGCGGGTGTGGAATTGAAAGTGATTTCTGGCGACAACCCGCAGACTGTAGCAGCTTTAGCAAAACAAGCTGGTTTTAGTCCAGACGTAAAGGTGGTTTCCGGGTTTGAACTGGCACAGATGGATCAGACGCAGTTTAGCCAAGCGGCATTAAGTAGCACGATTTTTGGACGGATTACTCCAGAGCAAAAAGCGATGCTGGTAGAAGTTTTGCGAAATGCGGGACGTTACGTCGCCATGACTGGAGATGGAGTGAATGATGTCCTTTCGCTGAAACAGGCAAATTTATCGATCGCCATGGAAAGTGGCAGTAAAGCAACACGTGCAGTTGCAGATATTATTCTCTTGAAAGACTCCTTTAGTGCTTTACCCCATGCGTTGATCGAAGGACAGCGCATCCACAATGGTGTTCAAGATGCAATGAAACTTTTTATGGTTAGAGGTATTTGCATCACCTTGCTCATTTTTGCTGCCTCAGTTGTCACCAACAGTTTCCCTCTGGAAAATAAGCAAAGTGCCCTGATTGCTCTCATCGGTGTTGGTTTGCCAACAATAGTGACCCCTATTTGGGCAAAACCAGGTGTTGGCGATCGCCGGGGTGTTGTGCGATCGCTACTGCATTTTGTGATCCCAGCCAGCTTTAGCCTGACTCTAGTTGCTTTGTTAGTTTATTTACTTTTTCTAGTCTTTGCAGTACTGGATCTGCCTGCTGGTGCAAATCCATATCAAATCAACCGTACTATCCCTCGCACCGCCTTGACAACGATCTTGATTATGGGTCAACTGCTGTTAATTCCGTTTTTGAAACCTCCAACAACCGCTTGGGTTGGAGGTGAACCTTTAAGCGGCGACTGGCGATATTCGCTCATAACTCTCATGCTGCTCATCGTCTACTTCGTAATCGTTTCAATTCCTGCCAATCGGCATTTTTTCGAGTTGACACAACTGAGTCTTGCAAGTGATCTATTTATCGGCTTAGTCGCATTGGACTGGTGTTTGATTGTGCGTTTTTTATGGCGCTCTCGATTTTTCGATAGTTTCCTAGGTATTGATTTGAAATAATGATAAGAGCAATTAGTTAACAGCTAACTGCTCTTAAAATAAGTTTTCACCTGTTTTCAACTGTCTAGTTATTCCAGTCGCGCTATACTACTATAATTAGCTGTTTCTTATTT
>JAQYWP010000158.1 GCA_029379285.1 Rhizonema sp. PD38 | reverse complement strand
GGGGTTCAGTGTTTACGAAAATTATGGCTAATTAACCGGACATGATCTGATACATTCCAGCACGCCGAGCAAATCCGGTTGTATTTTCAAGCTTTAGGTGTAGAATGAGAGGATACTAAAGTATGTACAACAATATAGCGAGCTATTGCTGTTTTATACAACAATGGTGAATGCGATGCTGAAGTCCTGCAAGTATTTCAGCGACTCTTAATATGCCGCCAAAGTAGCTGGATGGAATTGTATCAAGCTTGGGGGGTTATTTCGTGTATAGTTAAAGGCTAATCATTTACCGCGAGCCCAGAGTTAAAAACTCTTCCTGGAACGTTAGGCGATTTCAGTTTTTGTAACGCTTACTTTCCGCAAAGTTAAAAATCCCTAAGTTACATACTGCCTGCTAATTCTGAATGGTAGCTTCATTTCCGCGTCCCATTCACTCTTTATATATATGTGGTGCCCGATATTTAGTCATTAGTCATTCATCTTTCTTTCTACCCAATATTTATTCCCTATCATAAAGCACCTGCACATACATTGATGATAAATTAAGAATACCTTTTATAGAGATCTTAGTTAGAATAAAAATTATGATCGGCAGTGCATGAAAAATTTTAGCATAATGTCAGGTGGGCATAACCCACTTAACAAAGTTACACATAAATTAGTTAAAAATTAGGCTATGAGTACTACAACAAAAGCAAAAGTGCTATCTCTGTTAAAACATTTACCAGATGATTGCTCGATAGAGGATGTGCAATATCATTTATATATTATTGAGAAAGTTCGCCAAGGTTTAGTTATCAGTGAAACGCAAGGAACCATTAGCCAAGAAGAAGCAGAAGCGCTGTTGAGCAAATGGCTTATAGAGTAGTTTGGTCATTAAAAGCGCTTGAAGATGTAGACGCAATCGCTGCATATATATCTCGCGACTCAACTTCCTACGGTGCTGCATTAGTTCAAAAGATACTTGACTCAATTAGTAAGTTGAGCGAATTTCCTATGTCTGGTCATCTTGTGCCAGAATTTGGTGAAGAGACTATCCGGGAAGTGTCTGCCTACAGCTATCGGATCATCTATCGAATTCAAAGTGACACTGTAACTATTGCAGCAGTAATTCATGGCAAGAAACTCTTGGAACAATGGGACTAAAGAGCGACTCTCATTTGCTCCTCTTTTTCCTCCTTAAAAAGGACGGTTATTTCCTTACCCAAAAGGTGTGAAATTGCAAGCACCTTGAGGATGAAAATAATCAATGCAAATCTGAGTAAAAGATCGACAAAGACAAGCGGCTCATGTACTCAAAAAGGGGAGACAGCATCCATGTTGCAAATCTCCCCCTGTCATGGCAAGGAGCGAGAGTAGTTCCGATCTTCGACGGTGATAGCACTAACCGAATCGTACTGCTCGCTACTCCTACGATCTTTAATCATCAATTGGTGCATTGCTAATCCCGGTGTCAAGGACTGCTTGTATAGTATCGGGAATAAACCAATTTACCTCACTCGTCTTAAAAATCTGAGCTGGGGGAACATTGAATTCAATTGCAGAGGTTTCCGGATTGCTTTTTGCAACTAACTTAGTTCCATCGACAATCTTATAGGCTATGGGAGTTACCAGTTCTTGCCCATCAGCAATCCCTGTCACCTTTAAATTACTTGGTACATAAACGCCGTCACAATCCCATTCATCATCAGTTTCTTGACCATTTGGCAGAAGATAAAGAGCATTGTCATAGGTAGACTTAGATTTTTTATTTTTCTGACCGTAGACTAGTAGTGTTGTCCCAGTTTCGTTACGGCACACTCCCTTACCTTCTCCTGTCTCCAAAATGTATTTTTGAAACTGTAAATTGGCAATTTTCAGGGCATTTTCTGGTGTGGCACCTTGCGTTTCTTTGTCCTGCAAGAGACTGTCTAAAGCTTTTGAAACTTCTATGTAGTCGGGATTTTCTGCTAATTTTTTACCTGCAAATGAAGGTTGGGCAACCATTAAATTAATTAAAAAAAGCAGGACGACAATAGCGATTTTAAAGATTTTCATGATTTTCTCGTGATTTATAGTGAAGATTCATTTCCTAATTTTAGTTTTGGATTTCCGTCTTTTTATCCTTCTCTTGTTTCAGCGGGCAACAGATTCCAAATGTTCTTACTCAAAACTAACAGACAAACACAGCATATAACTAAAGTGAGTAGAGCCAAACCAGGATTTTCCAAAGTGTGACTGTCAACCAAAATGAAACTACCCAAGATCATCAAGACAAAGGGAACGAGTTGATTGCCATAGCGATTCAGGACATCGGCGATCGCAGGTGTGCCAGTCAACTGCAAAGCAGCATAGCACCAAACTCCCACTGATGAGAAGAATACTGCTCTGTCATTTGTCAGTAAAATTTTTGACGAGCGCACCTATGCTAAGAGAGGGGATAAATTGGGCACAGGGATACCATAAATCATAAAATGGCAAAAGCTTTGTGTAAACCAAAAATGCCTTCTTCGATTGCAGCGCCTAAATTATAAGCCCTGTAAGGCTTAAATAAATCTGGCGGTTAAAAATGAGCGCACGTACAGCGCTGAGGATATACTTATAAGGTTTACCTGAGGTAAGTAAATGCGATTAAGTAAATGTCTTTAGGTGCGTCAAAGCAATTTAAATTGCTCTGCGGTAAGACAGTCGTTTTACCGTATAATTAACTAAATAAGACAAGAGTGGTAAACAACAATCGCTCAGTCAACTTTAAAAAGCTAAAATGACGTTAGAGCAATTGCGAATTTTTCTTGCAGTCGTAGAACATCTGCACTTTACCCGTGCAGCAGAGGCGCTTTACATAACTCAACCTGCTGTGAGTGCAGCGATCCAAAGCTTAGAGATAGAATACGGAGTGAGACTATTCCATCGGATCAGTCGCCAAATCGAAATCACTGAAGCTGGTAAGTTGCTAGAAGTAGAAGCACGGAAAATTCTTGAACAGGTGGCGTTAACCGAGCGAGGCTTGCGAGAATTAAATAATATACAGCGAGGTGAGTTAAAGCTGGGATCGAGTCTCACTATTGGGAATTACTGGCTACCTGATAAAATTAGCCAGTTTAAGCTAAAGTATCCTGGCATATTTGTCAATTGTACGTTGGGTAATGCAGAAGAAATTGGCGAAGGAACCGCAACAGGAAGATTTGATTTAGGCTTAGTCACAGGAGAAATCAAACCCTCTCTCAAAAATTGTCTGGAACAAGAAGTTGTGGGAAGCCATCGCCTACAAATTGTGGTGGGCAAATATCACCCTTGGTTTAACCAGGCAAAAATTTCTCCAGAGGAACTTGTCACGACAAATTGGGTGATGCGCGAGTCTGGATCTGGGACGCAGCAAATATTTCTCCAAGCCCTCCAAAATTGGGGCATCGAACCAAATCAATTAAACGTTGCTCTGGTCTTAAGCAGTAGCGAGATGGTGAAAGCAGTTGTTGAAAGCGGTGTTGGTGCTGCCGCAATTCCAGAATTAATGGTACTCAAAGAACTCAGCTTGTCTACACTTCGCGCCATTCGGATTATAGATCGAGATGGCACAATACAGGAAATTGTTCAACCTGTTTGGAAGCTAAAACATCGACAACGTTTTCAGACGCGACTAGCGATCGTCTTTGAACAGATGTTGACTCAAGAAGGGATGAAGTGCGAAAGCTAATTCCCTCTCTCAAACTTCACATGAAGTCTGCGCAAGAAAGTAATCTCTCCCGCTAGCTTGACAACTTTATTGTTTTGTGACCCATCCTATCACTACGTAATATCATGTCCGGTAACATACCTATGCGGAAAAATATTAAAACTTCAAACAAAGTTTTCTGATCACAAGCTCCGCAGCGTCTCAATTGAAAAATTTTCAACCAAACAATTCAAAACCTCTTCAAGAGTTTCTGTATGTGTCTGTGCTAGCTGTTTTGATAAGGGCCTAATTCCCGCACTTCATCGTGTAATATACGTCTAATGGTAATTAGATAACTATTATAAATCACCGAAAATTATCAGTATTAATATTTAATAATTAATATTTATTATGGATTATTATTTCTGAACAAGATATTCAACTTTGAAGCATTGAACATAACCTTAAGGACTCGCGTACAGCTTAATGCTTTCCTTTTTTACGTTTGGGCTAGTTATCTTTTATACATCGAGAATATTTACCAATTATCTCAGGTAATGACTAGGACTTCTGCAAAGTCCTTCAATTCTCTAAAACCCCTTCTAAATCCTCATTTTCTAAAGGCTTTTTAGCAGTATGGCGTGCTGCCAGAATATACACTATGGTATTTTGAATCGTAAAAATAATGCGGTGTTTTTGATAGATGAAATGTCGTATTTCCTGCGTAAAGCTATCCTGTTCTGGTATTTTTGGACAACGCTGCGGGAAATCCTTTAAGGTATGAATTGCAACCAGGATACCGTTAAACCACTTTTCAGCGGCGGCAGGGTTTCGCTCCTGTATCCATACGTAATGTTCTTCAATATCCTGGGCGGCGTGTGCAGAGAGTTCAACCTGAAATGCCATGTTTATTCCGCATCATGGTTTCAAAATCCCCTAAAGAGAGGGTTTTACAGTCTTTCACGTCCTGCAAGCCCTGCTCTATCGTCTGTACCGTTTCCAGATAATCCAGCCGATTAAGAAGGGTTTGATAGGCTTGCGCGTCCTGTACCACAATTTCTGCCTTGCCATTAATGGTTAAGATGACAGGTTCTTTTGTTTCTTTCATCTGCTCAATGAACTTCGGCGTATTACGCTTGAAGTTGGAGAGAGAATCAATATCACGGCTAATATCCATACTACGTTCTGCACTAAATATGATGCAAATTTGATGCTAACGTATTTTGAAGGGATACGCAAGGTGATTTTCTGGCTACACAGTAACCTTTGTCGTATTACAAATTCAGTAAAGGTACTATAAGCCACTGTGCGGGCGCGTCAATCGGTCTAGTGCAGGTCGGAAAATGTTCGGTTAATTAGTTATAAATAAAAAATGGGAACATTATTATTAAGTGTTCAAACGAACGTAATATTAAATGCTGTCGATATATGATTCAGCTTTTCACAAAATTCTGCTGTACCACCCATTCCTCAAATAGGCGAGAACCTAATGTATAGCAATCCTCCTCGTCTTGCAACTGCCGAATGACACCAGTACCTGCAATCACTTCTAAAGCATCAGCTACCTGAGATCGATTGAAACCTATAGATTGTGCTAGACTTTTAAGAGTTCCTTTTCGCTTCTGTATCAGGGCGGAGTAGATTGTGCGTTCAGTTTCGCCAAAGCAACCAGACAGATGTTCTGCATTCCACCATGCGGAAAAGTCTTTGTCATGGTGCTGTAGTAATTGATCAATTAGATCGGTGCGAAACTTTTGTTGGTGGTTAGAATCGAAAATAATGTTGAGTGATTGTTGCGTTAGGTATGGATGGCATCCTGACCACTCTATCACTGAGGTTATACTGTCTTTACTTAAAGAGATTTTTTCTTGTTCTGCGCGATCGCTAATCAGTTTTTTTGCATCTTCATCGCTTAAGGGAGTTAACCATTCAATTTCTGCTATATTTAATAATGGTGAACCTACACGTTGCTGATACTCTTTTAAATCTCGATAGCCAGATAACAAAAGACCTAAGCAAGATTTGATGGCAGTGTCGGTATCTTTTAAGCCACGTAGGTAAGACCAAGCATCAGTTGCCCAACTTTGGCGGACGATGAACTCTGCACCATCAATAAGAAAGCAAACCCCCTGGAAATTTAGCTTTCGCAGTTCCTCTGTCGTTTTTAAGAATGCCAACCGGAAGCTATCATTATTTAAACGTCTTTCGGAATCGGGATTATTAATGTTAAACTTAATATCTAACTGTTTCAAGAAACTGAGGGTAACTTCAGCACCCTTCACTTGACTCAGAAACTGACGATACATTTGCCGAATTTCTGCTAGAGGAACTTCTCGCCAACGTTCTATAGCTTCTCGGAGTCTGGCAATGAGGAGATAACGTAGGTTGTCTAAGTCTTTGGGTTGTTCTAACTGAAGATTAATCAGGATGGGAAAGGCGCGGCGAGGATAATTGCTGCTTGGATTCAGCAGATTCCACTCCACAGCACGTAAGGCACTCGTTTTGCCCAAACGCCTTCCCCCTAAGAGAATCCGCACCTGGAAAGGTGACTTAAGCATAGTATATATGAGTTCACTACGTCCGAAGAAGTGCGAGGGATCAGTAATCGCGACTCGGTAGTTATCAAACGGACGTTCTTCTACATAATCTGGCATAATTTGATTTCCTCATCTGTCATCTGCATTTGTATCCACCGTGATAAGGGTGGAATTCGGAAATGGTAAATATCTTGATGCTCAACTTCTTCGTGATTCAACAATCCGACTTTGATGAGCCAATGACAAGCATCTAAACACTGGTAGACGGGGAATTGACTTTTGAGTTGATTGAGTAAGGCTGATTCTGTTCTTTTTTCTGGGAATTCTTCGTTACAGACAACAGTGCGGAGAATAGCGATCGCCACTTGAAAATTGCGTTTTTCTAAATCTTCCCAAATACTCTTTTCTAAGTAATTTTTTAATTCACCTTTGCGGCTGAGAGTCTTCTCTAAAGCTCCTCCCATTGCCCATTCAATCCGTAAACTTCCATTTTGAGAAGTTTTGGGATTTTGTTCTTTGACTTTTTCTGTAAGCAAGCGAGCTATTTGGCGAGAAACGAATGGGTGCCCACCACTTTGATAATGGATTTGTTTAGGAGTTGCGGCATCAAACTCCAATCCCATTAATTTGCCAATATTAATTAGCATTTCTTGTGTTTCCTCCTCTACAAAAGGAGGCAAGAAGATTTCTTTAAAGAAACTAAAAACCGGATTAGTCGCCACACCTTTTTGTGTCCAAGAATTAATGCGATTGCAATCTGGATGCACATCAGCAATCAGAAGTGACATTTGCCGACCGTAGCGAGAACCGCTATATCCTTGTAAATCAAGATGGATAATTGGATGTTCGCGCAGCATAAAGCCCAACTGGAGCAGCACAGAGGTTTTGCCTGACTTGCGTAATCCAAATGATCCCACTCCCTGATGTCTCAGCAAATCTTCTCCCAAGCGTTGCAATATTTCTGTACGCCCGAAAAAAGATAAAGTGTCACTGATTGCATTTTTATCATCGAAGAAATCAGCACGTTGGAGGTAGCGATCGACATATTCTTCTAGCAATCCGTTACAGTCGTACTTGTCTGGTAAAGCTTTTTCTACTAATGATAGCGGAATGGGTATCAACACAAAATTGTCGCGTAACCGCACTTTAGCGATTTCGATTCTAGCTGTGGCATCTGGTGCTACTTTATATATCAGAATACCAGCTTTTTGAGTGTTTTCTCCTTCTTGTTGTGTAGAAATTTCCACTAGACGGATGATGTCGCGATCGCTTGGAGCATCGACAGTGATTAAAACAGGGAAGGGCTTGTAAATCTTGAGACT
This sequence comes from Rhizonema sp. PD38, assembly GCA_029379285.1. Classification (GTDB taxonomy): domain Bacteria; phylum Cyanobacteriota; class Cyanobacteriia; order Cyanobacteriales; family Nostocaceae; genus Rhizonema. The sequence continues at coordinate 4,551 of JAQYWP010000158.1, read as the reverse complement.
ACTTTCGATAGTTTCGATAGTCAGGTGCAGTTCCTTCTCACGTTTAATCTTCGCATCCACCTGCTCAAAAAACTTAGCCACCAAAGTCAAATACTGAGATTTCTGTTCATGCTGTTGTATCAGTTGCTTCAATGTTCCATCTTGAGTCCATTGTGGCAAGCGTGACTGTAATATCTGGACAAATGTATCACTTAATGTATGGTCTTTACTGTTAGCAGCGTATTCGATTAATCTTTCCCTGAGTTCTAAAGCTGTATCTAGAGGAAGCAAATTCGCCAACATTAAATAAACACCGCGAAATCGGGGATCGTCAATGTGTTGATTAACACGCTCTTCAACTTCTTCACCTTCACCTTGAAAGTTCTGTACTAAGAAGAACTCCATAATTTTGTCATGACGGAAATACCAATTTTTCTCAGATTCTCCCTGATCATTTTCCCACTGACGGCTGACGACCATCTTATATTTTTCATCTTCCATACTGATTAATTCTTGCTTAAATTCATCACCAGGTATGGCGCTTTCGTCGTCGAGCCGCATTTGGTAGACTGCCTGAGAAAATGTCTTCAAGGGAAAATCGTGTTTCCATTCTCGCTGGTATTCTTCCGCCATCAGTTGATATTGCTGTTCTTGTAGGCGAAACAAATTTGGTTGCTTGCCTTGTGATAGCATTAGGGCAACCAGTGTTAAATCCATTGGGTTGGAAAGAATGCGTTGGGCTGCGGCTAAATCTTCTGAAGATTGTTGCTCATTCAATGCTTCAGTAACGTACTGAGAACAAGCTTGCTCGTAATCATTGTTCTTCAGTGTCGCATTTTGGGTAAGTCGCAGCCGACGAGAAATTAAAAACTGCTGGATTTGCTCGCGCTGCAACGGCTGCAATTCATATTTCTTAGCTGTAGAAGGAGGTGTCCATTCTAAGGGCTGCGTTGTCATAATAATGTTGCCCCGAAAATAGGTTTCTGCAAACTGAGAGATTTTTGCTCTTGTGTCAGCCGTCACCTCATTAAGTCCGTCGATGCAGATATTTATCGCTCCACTGTAAATCAGGTTTTTGAGGAATTTTGCATCTTGTGCCTGTGCCAGTAACTTCGCCGAAATTGCTTCAATCACCCCATTGTCGCACTTTTGGGCAGGTAAGTAAACAACTATACTCTGGGAATTCTTTACCAAATGCCGTAGAAACATTGACTTCCCTAAACCCGAGTCACCTTCTAAGACGATTTGCCCTTGAAGAGTAGGCAGTGCTTGGGTAATAAGTTGAACTTCTGGTGATATGTTGTCAGTAGAATCTGCTCCTAGTTCCATTGCCCTAAATTTCCCCGTAAGTAGGGAGAGGATTTGTTCCCCTCCTCGCTTGCGGGGAGGGGTTAGGGGTGGGGTGCTACCTTGTGGAACCTTGACAAAAGATTCTGCAAAATACGCATGCTCAATGAAATTATCTAATCCTGCATCTGCCAGCAGAGAAGGTTTGAATGGTTCTAAAAGTCGCTGACGAAACCAAGCAACCCAGGTTAGGAGTAAGCCAATGTAACCAAAACCAAGGATTCGCCGTACCCAAGGGTTCCAGAAAAAAGGTGCGAGAATTTGGGTAAATTTGGGATAGGCAAGGATCAGAGTTAGCCAAATGGCAAGGTGAATGAGGATGATGTTTCGGAAAAGAAAAAACCACTTCCAATATTCTAGATTATTGATAACACGCTCCACCGTGTCAGCTTGTTTGTTATCGTCACTTTTGAGGTTGTGATAGTGGCGCTCAAGTAAACCGATATCCTGTGCTTGCCAATGAACTAAATCAGCAACTACAGCAATTTTTTGTGCCAATTCTTCCCGCAAATCTGGTAGAGAATCACTGAGTTTCCAGGCTCTCTCAAACAATTCCATGATTCTTCTGCCCTCGTCAGGAGTCAAATTTTTAGGCTTAATTTTGGGCTTGCCAACCCATTGCATCAATGTTTCTACATCTTCCCCACCGCTGATGAAATGCGTCAGAAATCTGAATTGAGCAACCTCAGAAGGATATTTGTGAATTGCGTCTAGAACTTTCACTAAAACAGGTAAATCTTGCTTACCTAGCTTCGGTAATACTTCTACTACCGTATCACACACATCATTAGTTCTTCTTAAAAAACAGGTACCGTCTCTAGAATCTTTGAGCAGAGCGGCAACGTTGGGGGCAAACTCTTTAGCTTGCATCTGCCCCAGTGCATATGCTGCGGCAGTACGGACAGATGGGACATGATTGTCATTATTGTCAGAATCTTTGAGCAGAGCGGCAAGGTTAGGGGCAAACTCTTTAGCTTGCATCTGCCCCAGTGCAGATGCTGCGGCACTAGAGACAGATGTATCAGAATCTTTGAGCAGAGCGGCAAGGTTAGGGGCAAACTCTTTGGCTTGCATCTGCCCCAGTGCAGATGCTGCGGCACTAGAGACAGATGTATCAGAATCTTTGAGCAGAGCGGCAAGGTTAGGGGCAAACTCTTTGGCTTGCATCTGCCCCAGTGCAGATGCTGCGGCTCTACGGATATCTGAGTTAGAATCTTTGAGCAGTACGACAACGATTGGGGCAAACTCTTTGGCTTGCATCTGCCCCAGTGCTGAAGCTGCGGCTCTACGGACTTCAGAGTCAGAATCTTTGAGCAGTGCAGCAACGTTGGAGGCAAACTCTTTGGCTTGCATCTGCCCCAGTGCATAAGCTGCGGCACTACGGACAAATGTGTCAGAATCTTTGAGCAGAGCGGCAACGTTGGAGGCAAACTCTTTGGCTTGCATCTGCCCCAGTGCATAAGCTGCGGCACTACGGACAAATGTGTCAGAATCTTTGAGCAGAGCGGCAACGTTGGAGGCAAACTCTTTGGCTTGCATCTGCCCCAGTGCTGAAGCTGCGGCACTACGGACAAATGTGTCAGAATCTTTGAGCAGTACGGCAACGATTGGGGCAAACTCTTTGGCTTGCATCTGCCCCAGTACATAAGCTGCGGCACTACAGACAAATGTGTCAGAATCTTTGAGCAGAGCGGCAACGTTGGAGGCAAACTCTTTGGCTTGCATCTGCCCCAGTGCTGAAGCTGCGGCACTACGGACAAATGTGTCAGAATCTTTGAGCAGTACGGCAACGATTGGGGCAAACTCTTTGGCTTGCATCTGCCCCAGTACATAAGCTGCGGCACTACAGACAAATGTGTCAGAATCTTTGAGCAGAGCGGCAACGTTGGAGGCAAACTCTTTGGCTTGCATCTGCCCCAGTGCATAAGCTGCGGCTCTACGAGAAGCACTCATTTCGTCTTTATCTTTGTCTTGAGACGCTAACTGTTGAACAAGCTGATTAACAACGTCTTGATAATTGGGAATCTGTGATTTGGGATTATCTAACTGATATTTTCCCAATTTACTTGCTGCTGCTAGCCTTGTTTGAGCATAAGGGTCTGCCAGGGCTGCTACAATGCCGTTAATCTCCCAAGATTGCGGCTTTGACTTTGGTTTGGTTTCTTCCTCGGCGCTCACCCAAGGTAGGGATACAAAGAGAGTCAATAAAAAGGTACAAAAGAAAAGCAAAATGGGAGAAGGCTTGCGAGTTTGGCAGAAAGTTGCACTCATATTGATGACAAGATAAGGGATTCAAGCAAGAAAACGGAGCTGTTGTTTGTCTGCTTTCTGTCTAATTGACCAAACCTATACCAAAATTAAAAATATATATAGATGCTACAATTTCTCTGTTGAGTTTTCCGGAGTCGGTGATATCAAGTTGGGTTAAAGAATTATTTAGGAAGAGTGCGAGGAGTGGTGAAAACTATCTTTTGAATGAACCGCCAAGACGCCAAGGAAGCCAAGATAAGAAAGAGAAGGGCGTTTTTTTGGCTGATGTGCTATGATTGTTGTTCACGGAATGATACGTTTCCCATGTCAGTTTTACCTATAGTAAAGTGCCAGTAAAAGATTCTGACGTTGCATAGAGTACGGGATTACTTTATTTTCTCTGTCAGTCAAAAAATCTAATTATTGGCGTTCTTGGCGTCTTTGCGGTTCAATTTTCATCCCTGTTTTATGCAACGCCATAAATTGCTATTAAAATCAAGCAATTTCGTGGTCAATTTCAAGTAGCTAATCTAGAGCAGGCTATCGGTCAACATACACTATATCGCCTCTTACTTAATCAAGTCGATCCGGAACGTGACCTCTATCTTGCTATTTCTGATGCAACCTACAGCGATATATGAGAGCGAACCTATTGGAAAATTAACGATCGCTCAACTACCTTTAAAGCTGATTGTTGTAAATTTAGAGAAAAATGTTGTAAGCCAATGGATACCATCACGAGCTATCGAGAAATTGTCAAACAGGTGATTAATGATTATGCTCAACTACGCCCATCTCACGGCAATATTCTCTCTTGTTGCCATATTTGACGAAATGCGCGATCGCTATGCTCTGATGCAGGTTGGTTGGGATAGAGGGCGGCAAGTGCGTGGCAATCTAATCTATAATTAAAAAATTAGCATATTGGATATCCTTAGAAGGTGAAAAAGATACGAATAATACAGATACTATAAC
>JAQYWP010001076.1 GCA_029379285.1 Rhizonema sp. PD38 | reverse complement strand
GGTAAGGGCGTTCCCGTAAGTTACGGCTTTCCTCGCCCCTACCAATGGTTTTGACAAATACTTAATTAAGCAAGCTCTATTGGAGGAGGAGTTTTAATGATAATAACCCAAGGTTTTTTGTGAGGAGGAAGAACAACAGTAATAACAATTGGAAAAATCCTGCTAGTACTAGCAACAGAATTATCAGCAGTGCTACCACCTCTAATTGCTTGAACGTCTTCGTCACTGAGTTCAAAGCTAATCAAGCTTTTGTCTAAATTGTCGATATTCATTAGTTTATGCTTGACTTTCAAAGAAGGTTGGTTGTACTACAGGCTTAGGAGTAGTTGATATAGGAGTACCCAATTTAGGCAAACCTGGTTTATTATTACCCGATGTTGGAAAACCTACAAGAACAACACAAGTAATTGGGAAAGGGAAATAGCAGCGATATGCTCCATAGACAGTAGCTTCCTCAATGCCACTACCTCTGATTGCTTGAACGTCTTCGTCACTGAGTTCAAAGCTAATAAGATCGGTTTCTAGATTTTCGATATTCATGTGTACTATACCCTTAGTTAACTCGACTGAAGATAAGTCTTTAGTTCATATTCCCTATCTCTAGTCAGTCAGTCAAGAATTACATCAACTTCTTTAAGACATAATTACTACAATTATGTCTAAACACTCTTTTTTATTATCTATGACTAATCAAGAAATTATGGAGCAACTAAAAGCGGCATCTCGTGACTTAGTATTTATCAGTGAGTCCGATTATCCGTTTGATGTTTTCCTATGGGAAGGTATAACATCTGTCACTTCTGAAAATATTCTACAAAAGACTGCTCATCCACAAGATACATCCATTGAAATTGTCCCATTTGACAATTTTTTTAAGCAGGCGATGACTGTACAAGATTGGCAAAGTCCAGAGGAACAAGAAACTGCTAAAAAATACCAAGCTCTTGTCTTAACTCTTAAAAATAATCTCAGCAATCTGCAAGTTTATTGTCTAGGTACAATAGAGATTAATGTTTATATTATAGGACAAACTTCCACAGGTGATACAGTCGGTCTTTCAACCCTGGTTGTGGAAACATAATGAACAATTAGATTCCCGACTTCGTATAAGTTATCGGGAATCTAAGCAGCAGCCTTTATGAAGATTTCACGGCTTCAGACAGGCTGATATCTATTTTGTCCTCAATGATGTCTTGAATATGTATAGGAACATTAGAAAGAAAGTTATAGCGAGTTAGTTCTTCTAGTTTGTCAACACTCACTCTGTAGGCTTTCCAGTCAGGGTTTATTCCCTGTTGGTTAGGTATGTTGACAGCAATCACGCGAGTGTCAGAAGTAATACCACTTATACCAGCACCCGGACGATCTAAGACAACAACAATTTTCCAAGTAGAAGCCGGAATCGTCACGTTGCCTTTGAGGAGTTTGCCTTCACTTCCGAGAACTCCTGCAATAATGTAAAGTTCTTTACCGCTTTTTACTAGTTGTCGACAATAGCTTTCCAAACTTTCCCAAGTTCTTCGGTTATTGTCCGGCGTTTGCGGTATGATGTTTGTCATTAAGAAAGTCGCAGAGTTATCTTCTGTTGTTCTAGTGCGATCGCCTGAAGGAACAATATGACCTTTATCGTATCTTGAACTACTATAAATACTAGGAGTCGCTCGCTCCCAACTAACAGGAAGGGTAGCATCAGGACGAAAGTTATTTTGACGATCTATTGTGCCCAACCATGACTTATTCAGCTGCCAGCTTGTCCAGTTGGAAGTTTCGTTACTTTTATTATATGATAGTGCATACTGAGGTTTAACCATTAAGTAATTGTCAGAATTAGCAACACTTTCTGTAGCACCACTAGGATTTCCCAACATGAGATGAACACTATTAGTTGGCGATCCTGGTTGTTGTTGTGTCGGTAATTTTATTAAGGAACATCCAACAAATAATGCAATCAGAGTGAGGATAATTACTAAAGTGTTCAGGCGATTGAAAAATTGAGTTTTACTCATTTTTTTGGTTGTTCATTCATAAAATGCTAAGGTAGGTCTGCTCGGAGTTCATTGGCAACACTGTTAACTTACGATTTTTTAGATCGGGTTCCAAACCTAAAACTTCCATTGGTGTCACACCTAATAAGGCATAAGGCACTTCTGTAAGTTCTAAACAATCAAAAGTCCCTTGACGATCCTCAAAACATAGCTCAACATCTCTAAAAATCCGTCCCTTCTGAACTCCTGCTGTTGTCTCTACGCTGGCTTCTCCTCCCAAGACTAAATCAAGCTGAGCGATCGCAGCAGCAGGTAAACATAGCAAAGTCGCTCCTGTATCAACTAAGACATTATTTAAGGTGCAGGAGCGAACTTGCTCGGTAGGTATAAAGCCTCGTTTAGCTAAAACTCGATCAATACGGTTAGTTATTGTCAGGGTAACGATGACTTGCCCCATCTGCTTATGTGGAAAATTAGGTATTCTCAGTTTACTCATATCAAGCAACCTCTTAAGCTTTGATCTCCTAAATCCTGGACAACTTTTAAGAAGTCGGGGATCTTTTAAATTGTTGCACCAATCGCATCAAAGCTGCACCCACTAATAATCCAGCCACCTGCGCTCCATAACCGATACTACTAGGGTTGTTACCACCAGAAATATTTAAACTTCCAATACCGTAAAACGACTGTTGCACAAACCACCAACATACATGGAAAAAAGCGGGTAATTCTACTGGTATATATAAAATTAATAAAGGAAGGATTGTATCAATTTTTGCTTTAGGGAACTTGAATAGATAGGCTCCCAAGACAGATGCGATCGCTCCATTTGCCCCAACAAACGGTAAACTGGAACTTGGTTCGGTAATAATTTGAAATAAACCTGTAAAAATGCCGGAACATAAGTAAAATACTAGAAATAATTTATGTCCGAGAATATTTTCGACATTTTTGCCAAAAACCCATAGAAATATCAAATTACCTAAGATTTGACTAAAACTGCGGTTAAGGAACATTCCCAGCAGTAGTGAAGTCGAACGCCATAGTACCACTATCCAAGCAGCTGGGTTACCAGACAGTGCATTTGCGATCGCGTCATTAAAAAGCGCCGGAATGACACCCCAACTGTTGACAACAGAGCTTAATTCACCGTTGTTCTCTAGTTTGAGTTCCCAAAAGAAGAGGGCTAAATTAATGCCAATCAGCCAGTAAATAACTCTTGGCTTTCCGCGACTTACAATATTATCACTGATAGGAATCATTATAATTTTAAATGAGTTAGAAATTATAGATACCTCGTGGCACGGGTTTGTGCAGGAG
>JAQYWP010001075.1 GCA_029379285.1 Rhizonema sp. PD38 | reverse complement strand
ATTTTAACTGCTTTATTAACTAAAATCATCTCAGTTAAGTCACACCATATATATGTGTTTATGTCAACCTCTAGCTCTCCAAATTTTAATGCGTTTGCCCTGCCTACCCCCCTGCTTGCCTCAACAGATAAATTATCTTAACCGAGCAGTATTGTCTCGGATTCTAAAGCCCGTTTCTTTTTTTCTTTACTGACATCAATTGGAGGTCTTCCCAAAGGAGGAAGGTTCATGATAATATACCTTTCTTTCAATCGCTTTTCTCCTATCTTTTTGGGATACGCGACGTTTCTTCGCTACTTCTAGATAATCTTTTCTCGCTATATCAAGGGTACGTTCTTGGTTTTTTATCTAATTGATTCTTTACTTGTTTATAAAGAGAGTTTATATTCTTTTCTGTCCGCTTTCTAGCTTGATTTAATATCCCTAAATCTGTGGGATAGCTGATATTACCTAGCGCACAAGTAGCATCTAATATTAATTTTCCCAGATTTTCTAGCTTGCTCTCCGGGTAGTCTGCGAGAAGGGCTTCACCCAACGTCAGTCCACTCGGTGAATTTACCCCATTTGTGCCTGATACACTTATGTCTTTCTCTTCTTCTGTTTTTTTTCTGCCGTCAATCGAAGATGTTTGTTTACTAAACTTACACTTATTCTTTAAAGCTTAAAAACTTGTTATAGAGGTGCAATTCCGGCATTAACATAAACGTAGAAAGGCAGGCTAATGCGCTTGCCAGTAATGATGGCGGAGGTACTGGTCAAAGGTGGTCAGCTGCGGATACTCTGTTTGTAGCGCCGGAATGTTAGCTTCGTAACCCACCTGATTGAACCATTTAGTCATTATGGTGATTTCTTCGCCTATGGATTGCTGGAACTGCTCCCACGGGATCTGGATGTAGTTCACCTGCTTACCAACAACATCGCTAAATATTTGCGCTAACTGTGGCATAGTAGATTCGTCTCCCGCCAAATCCACCTCGCGACTCAGCCACCGCTCTGGGTGTTCTATGGCGATCGCCACGATCGCACCAATGTCATCAACAGAGACTTGCTGAAGCTTTTTGTCAGGATCAAGCGGCCATTCAAGTTTGCCATTGGAGATCTCTTTACGTTGCCCCTCCCAGTTTTCCATTAAGGCAACTGGTCGTACAATTGTGTAAGGAAGAGCTATAGTACGGATGTGTTCCTCAACTTCCCACTTACTATCAAAGTGCGGGATTCCCGTCTTTCGGTAGGCACTCCCAACAGAACTGTAGACGAAGTGCAGTACATTCGCGGCTTTTGCAGCATCTGCAAGGGTCACTCCTTGACGCACCTCGCCTTCGTAGCCAGTTTCATAATAGTTCTGAACTGAAAAGACACCATAAACTCCCTTTAGTGCCTGTTCAATAGCGGCGCGATCATCCAAGTTTCCTTCCACAACTTCAGCTCTCTGTTCAGCTAGTGCTTGGGCTTTAGGCTTGGTACTGTCACGGGTGAGAGCGCGGACTCGGAAGCCACGAGAGAGAAGGTGACGCGCTACTGCTCCACCCTGCTTGCCTGTCGCCCCAGTCACTAAAATCAAACGTTCTGCATTTTGTTGGTTAACCATTGTTCTCACTCTCATCATGGTACTTGACAATATCCGCCCGAGTCGCTCACAGAGAATAGACTAGAAAGCGAATGCAGGGGTAGCATCAGTTGCTAAACCTCATATTCACTGACAAAAAAAGGTAGATCTTTCGTTTATACGTGGCGTCTTTACTCGAGTTGGCATCCAGCTCTTCGGTTGGAAGCATTAATAAAAAATACATCGGTGGGTATAAAGCCAACGAGTATCATGTCCGGTTAATTAACCATAATTTTTTTAGACACTGCACCTTACTATGCCAGTCGCCTGGGCGTGGGAAAACGCTCTTGAGCGCGCTGGCTCCCCAACCTCTCCAAAGCAAGCGGTGAGTCCAGCGCTGTAGGAGGTGAGACCAGTGCTGCAGGAGGGTTTCCCTCCGTAGGCATCTGGCGTTAGCGCAGCGTTAGCGAGTCTTCGAGCGTCACCCGAAGGGGTTAGCCCGACCTAGGCGACTGGCGTTAGCGCAGCGGTAGCGTTAGCGTAGCGGTAGCGAGGCACGAGCGTCACCCGAAGGGGGAAGAGGCGCATTAGCAGCCTCAAGCGGAACGGGGTTTTTTTCCGCATCGGTATGTTACCGGACATGATATCAATCAGGCTATTATATTCAGTCTGCACAACTCGGCTATTGAACGAACCTATGTTGACAAAATTCCTTCTTTGCGCTACAAAAACGCAGCCTTTTACTGTACAGTGTAGCCGCCATCAACCATCAGCATTTGACCGATTGTAAACGAAGCTTGGTCCGAACACAGAAAGAGTACGGCTTTTGCCACCTCCTCTGCATGACCCAGGCGACCCATCACGCCGGTTGCTTCATAAGCTTGTTTGCCTCCTGGCATAGAAGCAAGACCGCGTTCTACCATCTCGGTTTGGATATCACCTGGGCCGACTGCGTTGATGTGGATGTTGGATTTGGCGTATTCTAGTGCTGCCGATCTGGTTAATCCCATCACTGCATGTTTGCTAGCTGCATAAATCGAGCCTGTGGGAAAACCGACATTAGCAAAGATTGAGGCAGTATTGACGATCGCACCACCACCACTTGAAAGCATATGCTCGATCTCGTACTTCATGCACAACCACACACCCTTGACATTAATATTAAGTATGCGATCGCAATTCTCCTCGGTCTGTTCAACGAGTGGGGCATATTGACCATCGAAACCTGCGTTGTTGAAAGCGCAGTCAATGCGACCATAAGTTGCAACTGTTTTCTCAACCATTGCCTTGACTTGTTCGGCTTGTGAAACGCCAGTCTTGACGAAAATACCTTCACTGCCAGCTTCCTCAATCAGACGCACGGTTTGTTGACCTTCGTCCTCACGCCGACTGGCAACAACGACTTTAGCACCCTCTTGGGCAAACACGACTGCTGTGGCTCGTCCGATCCCAGAACTTCCCCCAGTAATCAGCACAACTTTTCCCTCGAACATCTTCATCTACTAAGTGCTCCACAAAGGTTAGTTAATTTTCGATAGCGTTTAATTCTCACTTACAACTGGGACGACAAAGTCTTCCAGTCCACAAGCTTTTTAAGTCTCGATTCAGCTTTCTTCCCGATCAAAAAAGGTATTTAAGACGAGAATTGATATGACTGAACGTTGAGGCAGCCTTGTCTCTTCGCAATTCTTTACTAAGAAAGACCTTCGATATATATACCTTAAGAAATAGATATACCCTTGTTTAATATCAGTTTTAAA
>JAQYWP010001074.1 GCA_029379285.1 Rhizonema sp. PD38 | reverse complement strand
TGCCTCCCCTGCAAGCCTAAATGTATCAACTTTAAAGTGAAACGGTATGACGGGGGAAATCGGAAATACATACATGCCATGTGGTTTTGAGCGCCATTATTTACGCGCATCCTTTTCCCTGCTCCCTACCTGTTCAAGACTCCTGACGCCCCAGTCACAAAAAGCATACAATTGAAGAAATTACAAAGACTTACGGTAGAAAGCAGCGAGGATGGCGATGTGTGAATAGTTTTTGTGGAAGCTAAACTAGAAGATTAGAAAAGGTTTATTTCAATTCTTGCTAGAAAAATCAGCATAAAGACTAGTCCCTTGAGTGTTCTAGTCAGCAGGTAAAAGGTAATTATTATGACAAATTTTCGGAAAAAGACATCTGTGAAACAGCGACAAATGAAGCGGGGCGGAGCTTTGACTGGAGCCTTGGCTGCTAGTCTGATCATGTTGCCAGGGATAATCGGTGGAACTCCAGCGCTGGCGCAAAAAGCAGATCAGCGTGATACGCTGACCTACGGCGATTTGATTCAGAAAACTGAGAGAGGTGAAGTTAAAAAAGTAGAACTGGATGAAAGCGAACAAATAGCAAAAGTTTATCTTTATCCTCAAAAAGATTCGCAAAAATCAGATCCACAACCCCAACAAGTCAGGCTTTTGGATCAAAACACAGAGTTAATTAACAAACTTAAAGAACATAAAGTAGATTTTGAGGCGGTACCAACTGGTAATAGTCGGGCTGCAGTAACTCTTTTGTTTAATCTTCTATGGATTATACCGTTAGTTGCGTTAATGCTATTGTTCCTGCGCCGCTCTACAAATGCTTCCAGTCAAGCAATGAACTTCGGCAAAACCAGAGCACGCTTCCAAATGGAAGCAAAAACCGGAGTGAAATTTGACGACGTAGCAGGTATCGAAGAAGCTAAAGAAGAGCTACAAGAAGTTGTCACCTTCCTCAAACAACCAGAAAAATTCACTTCTGTCGGCGCACGGATTCCCAAAGGAGTTCTGTTGGTAGGACCTCCCGGAACAGGGAAAACTTTGCTGGCAAAAGCGATCGCAGGCGAAGCGTCTGTCCCCTTCTTTAGTATTTCTGGTTCAGAATTTGTAGAAATGTTTGTGGGTGTAGGTGCATCCCGTGTGCGCGACCTGTTTAAAAAAGCTAAAGAGAATGCTCCTTGCTTGATATTTATCGACGAAATTGATGCCGTCGGCAGGCAAAGAGGTGCTGGAATCGGAGGCGGTAACGATGAACGGGAACAAACCCTCAACCAACTGCTCACTGAAATGGACGGTTTTGAAGGCAACAATGGCATTATTATTATTGCCGCAACAAACCGTCCTGATGTACTGGATGCAGCGCTGCTGAGACCGGGAAGGTTTGACCGACAAGTCACTGTAGATCTGCCAACTTATACAGGACGCTTGCAAATCTTACAAGTACATGCACGCAATAAGAAACTATCTCCGGAAGTCTCTTTAGAAGCGATCGCACGACGGACTCCAGGGTTTTCCGGTGCAGATCTTGCCAACCTGCTCAACGAAGCGGCAATTTTTACCGCCCGCCGACGTAAAGACGCAGTGACAATGCAAGAAGTGAGCGATGCGATCGACCGCATTACAATTGGTTTATCGCTAACTCCTTTGCTTGACAGTAAGAAAAAGCGGCTCATTGCCTACCATGAGGTTGGACATGCTTTGCTGATTACTCTGCTGAAAAACTCCGATCCCTTAAACAAAGTTACAATCATTCCTCGTTCTGGCGGTCTTGGTGGTTTTACCGAGAGCCTGCCCAGCGAAGATACTGTTGACAGCGGCTTATACAGTCGTGCTTGGATAATAGATCGGATTACCGTAACTCTAGGTGGTAGAGCTGCGGAGGCTGAGGTATTTGGCGAAGCAGAAGTGACTGACGGAGCCTCGCAAGATTTGACAACTGTAGCAAGTTTAGCAAGGAAGATGGTCACACTTTACGGTATGTCCGATCTTGGACCCGTAGCTCTAGAAAGTCCCGGACAGCAAGTTTTTCTGGGTAGAGACTGGATGGATCGCTCTGAATACTCAGAAGAAATAGCTACCAAAATTGACCGACAAGTGCGAACGATCGCAATTTCCTGCTATCAAACAGCGCGTAACCTGATTCGCCAAAACCGTGGTTTGGTAGACTCTCTGGTGGATTTGTTGGTAGAACAAGAGACTATTGAGGGAGAACAATTCCGTCAAATTGTTGCCGAACATACTCAGTTACCTGAGAAACCTTTAGCAGCATCCAGCAAAGCGTAGAAATATATAGGTTCTTGGTTAGTTGTTAGTTGTTAATAGTACTTTTTAATACTTAACAACTAACAACTACTACTTAATCTCTAATATGTCTTGACTCATCAATTTTGAGTGTGGACTGTTGAGTTGAGCCTCGGACAATTTGCTGCTGAGAGAACATTTCTTGGAGAACCATTGCTGGATCTACGTAATTGCTACTGTATTTGAGTCCCCAGTGCAGATGAGGACCGGTGGTGCGTCCAGTCATTCCGACTCGACCAATTCTAGCTCCTGCAGGTATTTGCTGACCTTCCCAAATTTGAATACCACCCGTGCGATCAATGAGATAACGACGACCAGACTCTGTTTCAACTTGTCCTTCCATATGACAGTAGGTATGTTGCCATTCGCCTGATTGTATGACAAGATGAGTTCCACAGGCATCGCGATCGCCAACCTTCGTAACTGTACCCGCCCACCAGTTGCGAATATAACTACCTTGTGGTGCGGCCATATCCAACCCACTGTGAAATTCTAATTGGTTCCCGCCAGTGGCAGAAAGACGGTAGCCAAAAGGTGATGTGTATGCCTGAAAGTTTTCTACTGGAAAAGAGGCTGATAACCAGCTATTGTTTATGACAGCATGCTTTTTGTGCAACTCTGCGGCTTTGACAGCTTCAAATTTAGGAGTTACAGCGAGCAAGCTAACAATAGTTAAACCTAATATGAATAGTGTGATTCTATAAAATCTTATTTTTATCCACTGACTCATTTTAAATTCCTTAAGATATACAGTTAAAATTTATAAGCATTCAGCCATCAGTCTGTATGACTTGTCAGAACTTGGTTTGTGTCACCTTATCTCTACACCATTTCTTTTCAGATCTGACAGAAGAGTGCTAATAGCTTAGTTTTGAAATGATTTACGCAAAAAAACCGATTTTCACCAAAATATAGTGCGTATAGAAGCCAAGCACCAACAGAGAAATTGGGTTTCTCACCTCGGTGTGCGTAAAAGGTAGCGATGCTATAGCGTGGGATTGAAGCTTGGACGCCTTGTAT
>JAQYWP010001073.1 GCA_029379285.1 Rhizonema sp. PD38 | reverse complement strand
TACCGGGATGGGTTAAATTTAAAACTTGATAATTTTTATGCTCATTCATTCTACCTGGATATTAAGCGTATCTGAACCAACAGTTTTACCCCGTTCCTATGGGTTGGAACTGGTAAAGCAACTACATCAAAAACTAGGGTTAGAAATGGGAAGCGAAACGATTCCCTCGACTTCCTACTCAGGAATCCTGGGTTTTTACTCCACATCCAAAGATTTTTTGACTTTTCATCCAGATGAGTTTTACAAATTATCTTTGTGTGGATTGCAAGAAGTTGCCGCGAAAGCGATCGCTTCTCTGGAATTAGAATCTCTAGAATTTCTCGGAGCCAAGTTTAACATCATCAACCGTGAAGACGAAACCACCAGCTATGAAGAACTATACACAACTTTAGTGGCGAATGAGCCAGAACCAGTCAGGCAATTTAACCTGAAATTTCTCACTCCCACAGCCTTTGCTCAAAGTAGCACACATTTACCCCTCCCCGTACCCAGCTTAATGTTTCGCAGTTGGTTGGAACGCTGGAATCATTTTGCACCTATCTATTTGGGAAGTGATGAATTAATTGCTTACCTGACTAAGGCCATTATGCTGAAGCATCACAAAATTCAGACGCGATCGCTTGTATTGCACAAAGGTTATGTGAATGGATTTGTTGGCGACGTAACTCTACAAGTTCTCAACCACGCTGATGAGTTACTGGCAAATGTGGCTCATCTACTAGTTAACTATGCTCGGTTTACGGGTACGGGGATGAAAACCCGCTTGGGAATGGGACAAACACAAGTCAATTCGGAAATGAAAGTCAGTATTAGTGATTAATAGTACTTAAAAGGAATTACAGACTGTGGCTAAAATATTAATCTCTCCACTTGGAGTCGGCGGAAAATTTAAAAATCAAGTTACTCATGATAGAGAGTATCAAGGCGCTTGCTATCAAATAGACAATATTTCGTATCCACAAAGCAGATTTATGGCTTCTGTCCTCTATGAACATTTTGATTTAGATGGCATCATTTTTATCGGGACTGTAAAATCTATGTGGGAAGAAGTCTATCGGTTTTTTTGTGAAAAAAAAGCAGTCATAAAAAATGATGAATATTGGTTAGATTTAGCATTAAAAATTGACCACCTTAATTATGAAAGTACTTTAGATTCTCTTGATTTATCAAAAGTTACAGAAATCTTAGGTGAGCGCTCTAAGTGTATCCTAATTAAATATGGAATTAATCAACCGGAGTTATGGGAGAATTTTGATACAATTATTCAAATCATTGACTTTTTGAAAAAAGGAGATAAAATTTATATTGATATAACTCATTCTTTTCGTTCTCTATCATTGTTCCTATTTCTGACTACTACCTTTCTCAAAGATTTAGTGTCTGAGAAAGAAATTGAAATTGCCGGAGTATACTATGGAATGCTTGATGTGACAAGAGAAATAGGTTATACACCTGTTGTAGATTTAAAGCCATTATTTGACATAACTGCATGGATTAAAGGAGCATACAGCTTAAAAAGTTATGGCGATGGTCGCTTAATTGCTGAGTTACTTAAAGCACAAAGTGAAGAACAAATCGCTAATCAGATAAATCTACTTTCTCAAGCACTTAATATTAATGATGTAACGGCTATTAAGGACAAAAGTGGCATATTAAAAAATTCTCTTCAAAATAAAGTTGTAAATGGTCCTTTTAAATACTTGAGAAAAGTTTTAGAAAATTTTGTGCAAAAGTTTGCTCGTTCTTCATTAACAGAGTCTGAATATCAGCTAGAGCTTGCAGGATGGTATTTTGACAATCAAAGATATGCTACAGGATACATTACACTGACTGAAGCAGTAATTACGTATATTTGTGAAATAAATAATAAAGATCCAAAGATAAAAGTAGAACGCGAACTGATGAAAGATTTTATACATAAATCAGAAAATAGAGATAGTAAGCTTGCTGAGCTATATTTCAAAGTTAATCCAATTAGAAACAGTATTGCTCATGCCCTATTAGAAAAAAATAATAGTACGAGTGAGAAAAAAGCTATCGAACAAGCCAAAAAATGTTATCAAGAAGCTAAAGAAATATTTATCACAAGAACGCTGATTTAATCTGAGATTCATCCTCTTTTTCAAAGCTTAGCCTTAACAAAAACTTTCTAGAATAGTTTATCCATGCCCAAAATTCTCCTAGTAACAGTCGGTGGTTCTTTCCAACCCATTGTCACCTCAATTCACTCCCTCAAACCTGATCGCGTGATTTTCTTTGCATCAGATGGTGACAATGGCAGCAAATCGCAAGTTATTGGAGAGGGAACTCCGCCGCGAAGTGCGACGTGGAACCGAAGTTATCGAAAAATTACCAAATATTCCCACACAAGTAGGATTGGGCGATCGCTTCCAACGCGATCGCGATCTCATCCTCATCCAAAACTCCTACAAGATTGGCTCAAATCCTTGAGTAGGGCTAGGTTTCCGATGACAGATAATTTGTCACTGTAAAACCCGCGTGGGAAACGCTATATACTAGAGCTAGACATTTTTACCTTGCCAGGGAACCTCGAACGCATGACAAATCTATAACTTACGCATTGACAAAGTAGGCAAAAAATGCAGAAGGTGTGAATGAGGAAATTTTCAGGCGATGACTGCAAGGCTTATTAGAACAACCGATCGTGCTTGACAATGTTCCAAAATCAGTCCATCCACATAATCAAAGTCCTTATCATCTGTCACCAACACCCAATCATGTTCTAAGCATTGAGCAGAAATCCATACATCATTCATTGGGATTGGTCGTCCCTTGCGCTTCAACGCTAACCGGGTTCGAGCATAGGTGGTTGCTGTTTCTCTCCCTAATGGGACAACGACACAAGCCGATATGAACTCCAGATAACGAGACAAATTTTGTAAAGGACGTGTAGAGTTTTCTGCACCAAATAGCAATTCTCCCACAACAACCATTGGCAAAACCATTTCTGGTACTGCTAATACTCAAAGCAGTAATCGCTGCGTCTCCATTTAAGAAACGAACCGCAACGGAAGTATCCAGTGCAATCTCACCACTCATCTACATCTACCTGCCGACAATCTGTAGCAATTACTTGTTGTAGTTCTTCAGCCTCTGAGTCACTTAAAATTCCTGCAAACTTTGCGAGAGGATGAGTTTTACGTATAGCCTTAACCCGATGTAAAAAATCTAGCACTGTTTGCACTAGATCATCGGGAGCCTGTTCAAGTTCCTGAATCAATTGCTCACGATTTCAGAACTTACGCATTGACAAATGAGACAATAAATGCAGTGGAGAAAAAAATAAAA
>JAQYWP010001072.1 GCA_029379285.1 Rhizonema sp. PD38 | reverse complement strand
TGGTGAACCAGCGCGCATGAGGCGTTTTCCCGCCGTAGGCGACTGGTGAACCCGAAGGGCGGTTTTTTTCATCGGTATTCATAAGAGCGAGAAGGGAGTAATACCATTTGCCATTACCCAAAGTGCGATCCCGTTGGCATCGCTTGTCATAAATTTAAAGTGGCTCGACTCTGGCACGGATTGCGGGAGTCAAGAAGATAGTTTGAAATTCAGCTTGCCTTGCAGCTACGGGTTCTGGGGCTGAATTCCAAAGGCTTTCGTAGTAGAAGAACGATACGCCCAAATTACGTTCTTGGGCAGCCCGTACCTGAGACTTAATTTGTTGTATTGGAACTGGGCTATTTCTCAACCCTGCCATAATCCCAATTCCAGTAGGAATTTTTTGTTGTGCTTCTTTAATTTCTGGGCGAGAAATCTTTTCGATAAAATTTTGAAGATTGGGATGATAAACTTGCACGATTAACTCGTCTACAATATTTTGCCGTAACCAAGCAAGCCAGTCTTGCAGGTGAAATTTGTAAGCAAAGTCGTAGTAATTGGGGGAAATAGAGAAAATCGCTTTCGCTTTTTTCGCTTTCACGGCTTGGTTGAGTTGTACCATGAACGCCGTGATTTTATTAGCCCGCCAGTAAACCCAGGCCGGATCTTGAGGATCGGTGGGGGGATTGCTGTTGGTTTCTTGATTGTACAAGGCAACGGTGTCTTTATCATAGCCGAATTCGTAGGGCAAACTCATGTGATCGTCAAACTGAATGCCATCAACATCATATTGAATCACTGTTTCCAGTACGAGATCGGTGATAAATTGCTGCACTTTGGGATTGAAGGGATTGAGCCACGCAACTTCACCAGTATCATTAATCGAAGTTTGGCTGCCATCTCGCTTTTGCGTCAGCCATTGCGGATGATTCAATGCAAGTTCTGACGTTGCGGGAGCCATGAAGCCAAATTCAAACCAGGGAATGACTTGCAAGCCTTGACTATGAGCTTGGGCTACGAGGTTGGCGAGAATATCATGTCCATCTGAACCTTTTAATACGAAGGGTTGAATACCTGCATTTTTTGCTACGGCACTGGGATACGTTACATATCCTGAGTTCCATACCACTGGGTAAATCGTGTTGAAGTTCAGCCGTCGCAGTTGGCTGATAGCATTTTGTACTTTATCGCGATCTTTGAGTGTGTTAAAATCATTACTGGTCATCCAAACTCCACGAATTTCCCGAGGGGGTAATTGTGCGATCGCAGGGTTGAAGTTGTCCAAAAGCAGAACAGTAATGAAAGATATCAGAATTAGGAGCGGGAAAAGACGTTTAAGCGATCGCTGCCAACCTTGAGGAATACAACGCAGCTCGATAGGCGGAAATAATGCATTGTCAACCCACACTTGCCATCGTCTGGTTTTATAATGAAATCTACTCGTCATAAAGTCTACAAGCATTGGTCCTTTCTAGAGGATGAGGGTCGTAAAATACAGCAATATGATGCGCCCCAAGACAGATGCGCCCCAAGACAGAAACTGATGCGTAATTCACAAAGGCTGAGTCATAGACGCAAATTATAGGTAATTAGTGCCGACTCTCCCTGCCGTGTAAATAAACAATTGCTTATACGTCATATGATTTAAACTAATAACAATCAGCCATTAGCTATAGCACGATTAACAATTAACGACTTAAGTATGCATATAAGCCAAAAACTGTCTCTTCCAAAGATGGGTTGTGGAACATGGGCTTGGGGGAACCGACTGCTTTGGGGATATGACGAAAGTATGGATAACCAGCTGCAAGCCGTCTTTAACCTTTGTGTGAGCAACGTTGTGACTTTATTTGATACGGGTGATTCTTACGGAACAGGGAGATTGAACGGGCGGAGTGAGCTACTACTAGGACGATTTTCCCAGGAATACCAAGGTTCGGGCAAAGAAAATATTTGCATTGCCACTAAGCTAGCTGCTTATCCGTGGAGATTGACACGTTCCTCAATGGTGTCGGCTTGCAAGGCGTCTGCACAGCGTTTGGGTAAAAATGTTGATTTAGTACAAATGCACTGGTCTACGGCTAATTATGCTCCCTGGCAGGAAGGACAGCTTTTAGATGGTCTTGCCGATCTTTACGAGCAAGGATTAGTCAAGGGAGTAGGCTTATCTAATTATGGACCGAAACGGCTCAAACGAGTGCAGCAAAAATTTGCCGAGCGAGGAGTTCCTATTACTACTTTGCAAGTTCAGTACTCGTTGCTGTCCACTTATCCTGTCACTCAACTGGGAATTAAAGAGGTTTGTGATGAACTAGGCATCAGATTAATTGCTTACAGCCCTCTGGCATTAGGGATATTAACAGGAAAATATTCTGAAAAAGGTTCATTACCCAAAGGGATTCGAGGTTTACTGTTTAGACAGCTATTACCAGGAATCCGTCCGCTTTTAGCCTGTTTACAAGAGATTGCTCAATCAAACAACAAGACTATGTCACAGGTTGCTATCAACTGGTGCATCTGTAAAGGAAGTATTCCCATTCCAGGAGCAAAGACTATCGAACAGGCAAAGGACAATATTGGTGCTTTAGGTTGGCAGTTAAATGGAAGCGAAATTGCTGAGTTAGATCGAGCAGCTGCGAGTACAGATAAAAAAATGGTACAAAATATCTTTCAGACTAAGTAATATTATGTTCGGCAAATGATTGGACTTTGGACAAAAAGGAATGTTCGCGTAAATTATGACTTTGTTGGCGAATTCAAAAATGGCAATCACGCGCTGGAAACGGTTTTGGACTGTCTACTGATAGTAAAATAAGTCTAGGAAAACCGTGTATTACATAGGTAAACAAATTGATGAGCGGGCGTATTACACTCCCTCTTACTCATCCATGTAATACACGGTTGGGTTTTTAGGCGATCCACAATCGCATTGAAACCTTACCCTCTCAGGCATTAATTCCTCTCTCCCTTCAATAGCTGAGCAAACGTACAGCCATAAATTTGACCTCAAAGAATTCGCCAACAAAGTCAAATGATTCGCGAACAAGCGGAATTGAGCAGGGAGTGTACTACACAGGTTATCCATACTTACATCATGTCAACCATTTCTCCAAATATTGACATCATTTGTTCAAATATCGAAATCATAATTCAAGTTTTACTTTTACTAATTTTCTTCTGTCTCCAGATTTAATCTAAATTTGTATACGAGATCACCATTAATCTTAATATTCAATTTGGTAATCGGACTAATCAAACCCATAGAATTGACAAAACGACCTCACCGAAGAAAGGCAGAGGGCAGAGGGCAGAGGGCAGAAGGGAAGAATTTT
>JAQYWP010000157.1 GCA_029379285.1 Rhizonema sp. PD38 | reverse complement strand
GTAGCAACTGACGCACCAAAAGCAATGCCAGATAGTACTAACCAGAATTTGCGTTGCTGTCTTTGATTTGCCAATGCCAATAATAAAAACCACTGCCCTAACAACCCAAAAATGACAATATACTGATTGATTAGGGCATAGCGAGATTCAACGAGAAATATACCGTCACAGGCTGTGAACAAACCAGCAAGCAAAGCAAAGCTACGGCGATAACTTAACTGATAGGCAATTCCTGCGACGATCAAAGGAATAAATGAGCCGGAAAAGGCATTCATCCAACGATAATTTAATGGAGAAAGTGTCCTACCTGTCAGCCCATTTACCTCATTTGGTGAAAAGGGAATATGAGTACTAATCCAAATTCCCAGTGCAATAATCAGTTTACCAAGTGGTGGATGACCATCAAAAAACGGCGTATGGGTAAGGTAATCATTGCCAAATTTAGCATAGTAAAGTTCATCAAATACCAAACTATTAAACCGAGCCAGTCCCCAAAATCGCAAGGAAATTGACAGTAAAAAAATTGCCGAGATGCCAATCCAAAACCACTTTTTACTCATTAGTTATTAGTCGTTGTTCATTGGTCATTAGTCATTGGTCATTAGTATTAGACAAAAGACATTGGACAAATAACAAATGACAAAAGACTATGGACTATTTTCTACTTTAGCAATTTCTAGCATAGTCTTTAAAACCGAGTCTGGGTTCAGACTAATGGAATCGATTCCTTGTTCAACTAAAAACTGGGCAAATTCTGGGTAATCGCTGGGTGCTTGCCCACAAATGCCAATTTTCCGATTGTGCTTTTTCGCAGCAGAGATCGCCATTTTCACCATTATCTTCACACCTTGACTACGCTCGTCGAACAAACGTGCCACCAAGGCCGAATCCCGATCTATCCCTAGCGTTAGCTGAGTGAGATCGTTGGAACCAATCGAGAACCCGTCAAAAATGGATGCAAACTCCTCAGCCAAAATTACATTATTGGGTAGCTCACACATCACATAAACCTGCAAGCCGTTAACCCCCTGCTGTAAACCATTTCTTGCCATTTCTGCAATAACCAGACGTCCTTCATCAGGAGTGCGACAGAAGGGAATCATCGGGATAACGTTTGTCAAACCAATCTCGTCTCTCACTCGCCTGAGGGCATGGCATTCTAGAGCAAAGGCTTCTCTGTACCCTTTGTCATAATAACGTGCTGCCCCCCGCCATCCAAGCATGGGATTTTCTTCATGCGGTTCAAATTGTCTGCCACCTAACAGGTTGGCATATTCATTACTTTTAAAATCTGACGTCCTGACGATGACTGGGTTAGGATAAAATGCTGCCGCAATTCGACCAATGCCATGAGCTAACTTATCAACAAAGTACTGAGGTTTATCATCATAAAGGGCGGTGATTTCGGCAATTTTGGCTTTCACAAATTCATCTTCTAACTTGTCAAAGTGAATCAACGCCATCGGATGAGTTTGAATGTGGTTGGCAATGATAAACTCTGTCCGTGCTAAACCTACCCCATTATTGGGAATGGCAGACAAACTAAATGCTTCTTGAGGATTGCCGACGTTCATTAAAATTTCGGTACGAGTACGAGGCAAGTTCTCTAAAGGAACTTCTTCAACTTCAAAGGGTAGTAATCCCGCGTAAACGTGTCCTTCTTCTCCTCCTGCACAAGAAACTGTGATTTCTTGATTGACTTTCAAGATTTCTGTAGCATTGCCGCATCCGACAATTGCAGGTACGCCCAATTCTCGTGCAATGATTGCGGCATGGCATGTGCGCCCCCCAGTGTTTGTAATAATTGCACTTGCTTTTTTCATGATTGGTTCCCAATCGGGATCGGTTCTATCTGTAACCAAAACATCCCCTGCTTTGAACCGATCAAGTTTGTGGACATCCAAAATCAGATGTACTTTGCCTTGACTAATTGCTTCTCCGACAGCACGTCCTGTGATCAAGGGGAGTGGGCAGTGGGCAGAAGAATTGGGGACATTTTGATTCTCCGCATCCGCGTCTGTCCGATTCAGAGCATCTTCCCACAGGAGGCGATAAGTTCTTAAGACATTCTGTTCTTTTCGAGACTGGACTGTTTCCGGACGGGCTTGGACGACAAATAGTTCGTTGGTGATGCCGTCTTTTGCCCACTCGATATCCATTGGAGTCTGCGTACCGTGAATTTGGGAATAATGGTCTTCAATGAGACAGGCCCAACGCCCAAGCTGTAGAATCTCTTCATCGGTTAGGGCGTATTTACCTCTTTCACGTGGAGGAACTGACACGTTTTTGGTATGTTTTGAGCCGTCGTCATAAACCATTTTGAGTTCTTTACTGCCCAACCTTTTATCGATAATTGAGTGAAAACCTTCTTTTAATGTCGGTTTAAAGACGTAGTACTCATCGGGGTTGACAGATCCTTGAACGACGTTTTCTCCCAAGCCGTAAGCAGCTGTTATGAGTGCAGCATTTTGGAAGCCTGTTTCTGTATCAATAGAGAACATGACTCCAGAAGTTGCTAGATCGGAACGTACCATTTTTTGGACGCCTACAGCGAGGGCAACGCTAAAGTGGTCAAATTTCTTAGTTTGGCGGTAAGAAATAGCGCGATCAGTAAATAGGGAGGCAAAGCAGCGATGACAGGCTGCTAGAATTCCTTGGACGCCAGTGACGTTGAGGTAAGTTTCTTGCTGTCCGGCAAAACTAGCATCGGGAAGATCTTCGGCAGTGGCACTTGATCGCACTGCTACGTCTGTGTCAGGGTTGTAGCGATCGCATAGAGTTTTGTATGCTGTAGCGATCGCATCCCGTAATTGAATTGGAAATGGTGTATGCAGCAGCAGCGAACGTGCTTTCTTCCCGCGTTCTTGTAAATTTTTGACATTTTCCACATCCAAGTCTGAAAAGAGTTCGCGTAGCTGTTCTTCTAAAGAAGCCGAAGAGATAAAATAGCGGTATGCATAAGCGGTGGTAGCAAAGCCGGTGGGAACGTTAACGCCTTTGTGTGTGAGTTGTGCGATCATTTCCCCTAATGAAGCATTCTTACCACCGACTAGGGGGATATCGGTGATGCCTACCTCATCAAACCAGAGGATGAGCGATGGCTCTTTTGGTGGTTGAAATACAGAAGTGTTTTTAGCTACTGTGACCATCAGTATTGTCCTCTATGGTAGATATTATAATTGTTTGATTTGGTGTGCGTTTAAGCTTCCTATATGTCCGGTATATCACACTTAACCAAAATTTAATTTATAGTTTATTTAGATTTTAGTATAAAAGATTTTAGATCTTGGACTAGCATTGCTAAACTACCCATTGACAGAAGTCTGTTTCGGGAGACAGCAATTATGGCAAAATACGATAAGATTTTTAACTCGAAGAAGACAGCAGAAGAATCTCTCAATCCAAAAGAAGCAGTTGCGGCGATCGCGATCGTGACTGCTGCGGCTGATTCTTCGTTAGAGGATGTGGATATAGATCTTTTAACTGATGTACTCTGGGGATTCGACATTTTTGAAGAATACTCAGATGACGATTTGTTGGAAATGCTTGACAAACTGGTTGTCATGGCTGAGGAGAAGACAGTGGGAGTGCTCTTCAATGCAGCTCGTGAAGCCCTTTCAGATGAACTCTTGCTCGATGCTTTTGCTGCTGGAGTCAGTGTACTTGTAGATGAAGAAGAACTAAAAATCCCTAAAGGGAAAATGACTTTGCTCAAAAAACTTCAGGAAGCTTTAGAAATTGATGAAGAAGAAGCGAAGGAAGTTATAGAAGAAGTCATCACTGCCTTTGAAGAAGCAGAAGAAGAATACGATGAAGATGACGGTGAAGGTGAAGGATCACTGGGGGAAGACGATAGCCTCGCAGTGTATGAATCGCCTTTGAAAAACTTTACACTTCCAACACCAGTGTATACCGAGGAGGGTGGTAGAGTTCAAAGTCAAGAAGGGTTGGTAAGTTTTTCCGATGACCTCGGTACAATGCTGAGAATCGACTATTACCGTATCCGGGCGGAGCAGGAGAAGGAAATGTCTTCTGTCGGACAGGAACAATATCTTAAATCACTTTTATTAGACAAGTATGTCCCTGAAGCAATTGCGCCAGATTTACCAAAAACAGCTGTGAATTATACAGAATATTTGGCAGACGCAATGGACGGAGCTTACTTTGCCTTAGTGAATATGCCTGAAGGTTCAACGATTTCCAAGATCGCAAACAATGGCACTGCCACTAAGTTAAATGCATATCGAGGTCTGATAGCTTTTAGCGAAGGCGAATTCTTCTACATAGTCAGTAGTCAGCACAGCTTTCCTAAAGGCAAAACTCCCGGTTCAACTAAACAAGAAGCAGAGGATATTAAACGGAAAATTCTAGACTTCGTTGATACTATCGAGTTCGCCTAGTATGAGTTGTGCGATCGCTTTCATTGGTGGAAACCACATTCATGGGCGATCGCTTCTCAATAAACGTAGGGTGGGCACTTAATTCAGTAGTAAAAAATCATACCAATTTCCCAAATAATGCAACATATGCCATATAGGGGCAAGGAAAGTTGTTTGCTCTGACGATTGATTCATGTGTTGCAAACATTTTTGAAATTGGTATTAGATGAGAATACGAGGAATGCAGTGCCCACCTCAACCAAATCTGGCATCGCGTCTCTACTCTCAGTTTCATCTCTCATGCAACAATCAGAACATAACCAAAGAGAAGAAAAATTTTAGCCTGAGCATGTCTTGCTGCTTATAAAAATGCTCGTTGAAAACCCTGTTATGCGCGGACAGGGGTAAAGTCTGGCGGGGGAAGTTTACACCCGGATCGAGCTTTACATGAAAACGGATGCGCGGTGTTTACGCCTCAGTCATGAAAATTTTGGTGAATCATCAACGTGAATAATGCAATTTGTGATATAATTAATACATCAGTACAAGATTCAAAAACCTACCCCCAGACTGGGGGAAAGTAGACGCCCAAAAAACTGTAAGGAGATGAGCCAGTGCGTTAGCGAGCCAGCACGCATGAGGCGTTTTCCTGCCGTAGATGACTGGCGTTGGGGTTCCCCCGCTTGAAGCATAGGAGCGTATCAGCACGCCCAAAGGGCAAACGTGTTGAGCCAGGGAACCTAAGTAATTAGGATATTAAGGCAGCAATGTCTTAAGAATTTCCGCCCCTTTAGGACGGAGAGTGTCAATTATAGTACCAGTGGCTAACTAAGTGACTCCACGGTCCATGAAGGTTTTTGTAAAGGAGCCAGGTATCTAGTACTAGCTCCAAGAGTACAATGAATACACATAGTGCCAGGGCAACAATGACAGGTAGACTGAGGTCAGGAAATTTGCTTTGCAGATCGACAATTCCAAATAAAAGTAAAAACAGTAGCGAAATTCCCAGGAGTAAAGATAATTTAGCGATCGCGAGAATGAAACGACCAATTTCCAGGATCCGATTGTAGAGCATGGAAAATCCCTCAAGAATTTCTTCAATGTTACTCAGTATCAGCAAAATTTGTTGAAGGTTCAGATGGGCAGCTAAAGAGAGTTGTTGCTTCTTCTTAACCGATTCATTTTTTAAATTCGCTATCAGCTTGTCTGAGGGAAGCACATGGGATGTAGACGCCCTGATAGGTAAATCCTTCAAATGTAAGGGAACCAAATAATCAATCGCCTCTACCAAGAGTGGATTAAAATCACTGAGTTCTGAAGTTAGCTCCTGGGTAAAACGAATCAGTTGGTGAATTTGCGCTTGAAGTTCACGGTAGTAGTCCATCCGCCTTTGGCCAATCAACTGAGAATAAAAAGTCAGTAAAACAATTAAAACCCCTAACAGAGCAGCCAGGGACTGGGATACAGTCGAAAAAAATTCAATCGCCGCCTCTTGGCGCACCGTAACCCAAGGGGCATCTTCCCGTTTAGCAAACATTAGCGTCACAACAAACATAATCCCAACGAGTGCTAGCTGATGACGAGTAAAGACAGCTAGTAATGTCCGTAATACAGGAGTGGTACTGAGTTTAACCAGGATTTGGAGACCTTGCAAAGGTTCACAAACTTGAAGTCTTTGGGGTTTTCGGACTGACATGATAGTAAGATGCAGTTCCTGACAAAGTGGACGATAATCGCACGGATGTACTGCGGATTAGACTGAGTGCCAAACAAGGAGTTTGCCTTCTTGCCCATATAAGCTCCACATTTAGCCAATTATTTTGAGTCGAAATGACGCACACTTTATCGTAAAAACTGAAGCTCCTACGTACTAGTGACAAAGGTAACAAGTCTGGTTAGACTAAAGTCAGCCTCCAGTATGACTAATGTCATGGGACATCCGCGAGTTACAACAACAATAAGATCCCCGACTTCTTAGAGAAGTCGGGGATCTGTGTCTTCAATTTTCACAAATCAATTAAGATTGCTATATAAGGAAAGTCAAAGGTGTAATTGAAAAACTTTTAAAGTTATAGTATATCAACATCAATTTTACTCCCAACAGGAGTGTAAGATTACCTATCTTTCTCTGCGTTCTTGGCGTCTTGGCGGTTTATCTAACCAGTATTCTTCTGGCAGTTCGGGAGTAAATAAATTCAATACATACACATCAGAAACGCGACATAGTATGGTGAGTAAAGTAATTGCTTTGAAAGTAGCTGTTACACGCCGCCACGATTAAGATTGCTCATCTATGTGCTTCTCTTTTATCGAGTTCTAAAAAAAATTCTTCTGCACTTAGAGTCAAATCTTCATCACTTAATGCAGGAAAATCAAAGCTTACTGTGCGTTTGACAATCTCTGATGCCATTTCCCACTTTTCAGATTCACTTAAATTTTCAAAGGAATTCAGAAGATTTTGCACGGTTATGCTCATATGTATTCGTGGGAATAGAGGAGGAAGTATTTTAATTAGATACTACCAGGTCTAACTGCTTCTCTAGAATGATGTACATCAAGTTTGCGCGTAGGAGTGAAACTGGTCTGACTTTCGCTCTGCTCTTAAAACTTTTTGGTTTACTGAGAAACATTTCTACTGTAGAGACTACCATAAAGTAAGAAGATTATTGCTACTATTTGGTAAGACTATGCAAGTTGAAAAGCTATCAATTTCCTTACCAGCTTCCCTGGTGCAATTTGTTGAAGGTTACAAAGTAGCCCATGACTGTAAATCTCGCTCCCAAGTCATTGAAATGGCATTACAATTGTTGCGAAAACAGGAACTAGAATCGGCTTACCGAGAGGCATCTGCCGAAGTTGACAATGATTGGGATGTCACAATTACAGACGGATTAACCGATGAAGCGTGGTGATATCTATTATGCAAATCTTAGTCCGGCTGTAGGCTCAGAGATGGATAAACGCCGCCCAGTGCTGATAGTCAGCAATGATGCAAATAATCGTGCATCTAGCACAGTAACAATTTTACCGCTGACATCGAATGTTAGCCGTGTTTACCCGTTCGAGGTTTTACTGAATCTAGAAGATAGTGGTTTACCATTAGTTTCCAAAGTACAGGCGCAGCAGGTGCGAACAATTTCTAAGCACAGAATTGTGTCAGAGGTGGTAAATAGTTTAAGTGAAGAGTTGATGCAATTAGTAGATGCTGCTCTCAAACTACATTTAGGTTTGGAGTGAGTACCTTTGAGGAAAAACGTTCCGACAATTTTCTTGAGGTATAGATACAATCAGAGTAAAGTACAAAGCTGATAGCAAATGGCTGAAATTGTAACTCTGGAACTTCCTGAAACGTTGGCACAAAGAGCAAAGGAAATTGCAGCTTTCACGCATCGGCAACTTGAAGATGTGCTGATAGAGTGGATTGACCACGCTATTGCGGATCTACCAGTTGAGTCACTACCCGATGAGCAGGTGTTAGCTTTGTGCGATCTACAGATGGCATCTCAGCAGCAAGAGGTTTTTAGTGATCTGTTAGCGCGTAACCGAGAGGCTCAGCTCAATCAAGTAGAAGTTAGACAACTAGATGAACTTATGCACATCTACCGACATGGTTTGGTACGTAAAGCGAGAGCCTTGAAAGTAGCTGTTACACGCGGCTTAAAGCCAGATCTCAATTAACAGCAATAGTGTAAGCTAGAAAATCACGACGTAAGCTTTGACAGTGCTTTTTGAGCCGTCGTAACTCCCAACTGTTTTTCTGCCCACTCCTTTGCTACCTTCATAA
This sequence comes from Rhizonema sp. PD38, assembly GCA_029379285.1. GTDB lineage: Bacteria > Cyanobacteriota > Cyanobacteriia > Cyanobacteriales > Nostocaceae > Rhizonema. Next base: position 3,882 of record JAQYWP010000157.1, on the reverse strand, counting down.
GTATAGTTTGACTGAGTTTGGAGCGTGCATCTTCCCAGTTATTAATATAAAGTAAATCTTGAGCAAAATAAGTTTCTTGTATATCCAGGCTTGTGGAATATAAATTATTTTCTGGCTGTGAATAAGCAGACTGGAATTGTACTAATGTATCTTCAAATGCTGGTAATAATTTCAGTTCTGGCGTTAACATATTAATTATTAAGGAAGGATCGTAATAACTCTCATCATCAACCCTTACTTTTAGTGGTGCAACTCGACCAAGTTGCGATAACACAAGACTTGTACCTCTAACGGATTGGGAATTCATTGTTGTTACTAGAAAACGCTGAATCCGGGGATCAAAAATGATAGGACTAGATATTTGATTCAAACCTGCACTTAAATCAATGAATATATAATCAGCACCAACGGCTTTACCTAAACGATGAATAGCATTACCACATCCCCAAGCTCCGTTTGGACTTGTGACTAACTGTTCAGGTAAGATAGGTGTATCTAATAGCTGGTGATCGTCAAGACATGCAGGTAAAAAATAGACGGTTGACTTTCCTTCATATTTAGGAGATTTGTTAACTTCTTTGGCAAATAATGAAAGTGTTTGTTCTCTCTCAATAAACGAGTAATGGTAAGATTCGAGAAAATCAATGAAAGAAACTGCTGGTTGTAGCTTTTCAGTAATGTTCCAGTAAGTAAGACCAGGAGATTCTAAATCAGCATCGATAACTAATACAGTTATCGACATATTTAGTTCTTTCGCTGTATCTAATAAAGCAAAAAGATGCGCTGCTAAATTTAATGTTTTTCCTACACCACCTTTAAAAGAATAGAAAGCTATTAAATTTTGTTTGTCAATATATGGTTCTGGAAACTTAACTGGTTTTCCTGTTACGTTTTCCGTCTCCAAGTCACCATCAACATAAACAACTTCTTTCCAAAATGGACGCACGGAAATATCCGTTGTACCTCGTTCTTCTCCAAGGAGAAATTCCACCGGTAATGTCGCGTTACCAAGTGTAAAGTGAATAATAGACTGCTCTTCCTGATACAAGTCTTTGAACCACGTTTTTAAAGCCTGTACGGCATTCTCTCTATTTCCTTCGCCAAGCAAACCTATTTCCAAAGCATCGGAGAAACAGCGAATCCTAACGACTCCTTCTGGAAGGTTACTACCATAGCTAGTTTCGCGGCAAATAGTTCTTCTCATGATAATCTGTTTGCTGAGCGTAACAAAGAAGATCTGCTGTTGTTTTACTTCTCAGGTCATGGAATAAAAGATGAGAGAGGTAGACTGTATCTATCAACTTGCGAAACATACAAACAGAATGGGGGACTTGTAAAACCGTCCGCAGTCACCGCCAGTACTCTCCATGAATGTATGAACGAGAGCAGATCCCAAAGACAGGTACTGATTTTGGACTGTTGCTTTAGTGGGGCGATCGCTCAGGGGCTAACTGTCAAAGATGATGGTACAGTCAATGTCCAACAGCAGCTCGGTGGTAAGGGAAGGGCTATCCTCACATCTTCTACTTCAACCCAATATTCCTTTGAGCAGGAAGGTTCAGAACTTTCGATTTACACCCGATATCTGGTAGAGGGGATTGAGAAAGGCGCAGCCGACAAAGACGGCGATGGTTGCATTTCTGTTGATGAGTTACATGAGTATGCTAGTAGCAAGGTACAAGAAGCTGCTCCGGCAATGACTCCTAAGTTCTATCCTGTTGAGAAAGGGTACAAGATAATACTGGCAAAGTCGCCTAAAGACGATCCAAAGGTAACATATCGCAAGGAAGTAGAAAGTCGTGCAAAACAAGCTCAAGGCAAGTTTTCTGTTTTTGCTCGTAGGCATTTAGAGTCGCTGTGGCAAGATTGGGGATTATCTTCACAAGAGGCAAAAGCAATTGAAGAAGAAGTACTACAGCCCTATCGTGAGTACGAACGTAAGCGCAATGAATATGAACAGACGCTGATTGAAGCTGTTAAACAAGAGTATCCGTTTAACGAAACAACTCAACAAGAATTAAAAGATTATCAGCAATATCTGGGACTTCGAGATGAAGATATAGCTTCAATTGCACAGCGAGTGCTTGAGCCGAAACAAGCAGAATATGAGCTAACAAAAAGGCAATCATCATCAGTTCCACAGTCCAAACCTTCCTCTGCTATTCAAACTCAGCCGTTTGAGTTCGAGTTTGTTACCTTAACACTAGTCCAAAAACGCTCAGGACCGTTTGGACTTCTTGGGGAATCAACTTTTTCTGAAATCAACCGCAGTCGAGGTCGAGCAGAATTCTTTACAGAAGACCTAGGTCATGGTGTGTTACTAGAAATGGTAGCAATTCCTGGTGGTCAATTTTTGATGGGTTCTCCAGAGAATGAGCTAGAACGGTTAGAGACTGAAAGTCCACAGCACACTGTCACCATTCAACCCTTTTATATGGGCAAGTATGCTGTTACGCAGGAACAATGGCTTGTAGTAATAGGAAAAAACCCATCTCACTTTCAAGGAGCAAAGCGACCTGTAGAGCAAGTTTCTTGGAATGATGCGGTGGAATTCTGCCAAAGGCTGATGCAAAAAACTGGTAAAGATTATCGTCTACCCAGCGAAGCAGAGTGGGAATATGCAGCTCGTGCGCGAACAACTACACCATTTCACTTTGGTCAGACAATTACGACAGATTTAGCAAATTATCGAGGAACCGACCAGACTTATGAGGGAAAAGTGTACCCAGGTAATTATGGTCATGATTCTAAGGGTGAATATCGTCAACAAACAACTGAAGTAGGAAAATTTCCTCCAAATGCTTTTGGTTTATATGCATGGTAATATTTTGGAGTGGTGTCAAGATACCTGGCATGAGAGCTATAAGGGCGCACCAAGCAATGGTGTCCCATGGGGAAGTGAGAATGATAATGATTGTCGCCTGCTGCGTGGCGGTTCGTGGAAGTACAATCCGGGGAACTGCCGTTCAGCGCTCCGCCACTGGAACGTGCGTGACATTAGGTTCGATATCGTGGGTTTTCGGGTTGTAGTTGGCGGGCACAGCACTCTTGTGTGTCAGAGTCGGTGAATGCGAATTCCGTAGCGCGTACCAAACGAGAGTCCAGACCTATTCGGTGTGAGGTTGGTAACGACCTCCGAATATCAAACCGAGCCGGATAGCTTGGTAGGCTGTAAGGTCGAACAGTTGTCCGGTTCATCAAGTTTTAAATTAGTAAACGAGATTTTGACAATGTGATCGCACCCTCATCTGTTTTGTAGGGTGCGTTAGCGCTGATGTAGTAAAAGCTGACTGGAACAAATACCTTGAACTCCTGCTTAAAAATTGATTCTAATCCAGAAATACTTGAGCTTGAACCTTAAAACGTTGTGCTAAATATTGAATTTGACTCAGGGTTAAGGCAAGATCATTGTTTAAAATAGATTCCATTGTTTCCGATGTACCAATTTCCGGTAAATCTGAGAAACCTAGTCCATGTTCCTCCATTAAATAGGCCAATACATCACTCCCGCTACAATTAGGAATAGAATAATGCTCTACCTCATAAGCCTCAATCAGCGTCCCTAACGTATCAAGCAAATTATAAAGAGGATGCTGTTCATTTGTGCCAATTTCGTCAATTAAATCATTTAATTGCTCGGTTGCTTGCTCATACTCTTCATCATTGCGAATCGTAAGCAGAGGTGCGATCGCGCTCCAATGGGTATTAATGTCTGGGGGAAAGGAAATGTAGTTAAGTTTTCCATTGGTCTTTATCGTATTCTGAAAGCAAATCTCGTCACAGTGCGATCGCTAATTTTGTAGAGATTGTGTTAAAAGTCATGCGATCGCTTTATATCATGTCCGGTAGCACAACCATAATACAAGAACCCCTCCCCCAACC
>JAQYWP010001071.1 GCA_029379285.1 Rhizonema sp. PD38 | reverse complement strand
CACTGCACTTCTTACTCGCCGCATGGCCAGTAGTGGGCATCTGGTTCACCTCTTTGGGTGTATCGACGATGGCATTCAACCTCAACGGTTTCAACTTTAACTCGAGTGTGATTGACTCACAAGGTCGTGTCATTAGCACCTGGGCAGACATCATCAACCGCGCCAACTTAGGTATGGAAGTGATGCACGAGCGCAACGCTCACAACTTCCCTCTGGACTTGGCTGCTGGTGAATCTGCACCTGTTGCACTTAGCGCACCTGCTATCAACGGTTAATCTTTATATCATCTGGAGGCGCTTTGCAAAATCGCGTTCCTCTATAGCAAAAGCAAAAAAAGCGCCTTCCATAAGTGGAAGGCGCTTTTTGCATATAGTTAATATATCGTTTCTCAGTTGAATTTCATACTCTCTCTCCCTCTCCCCTCACAAGGGTAGGTTTTTAATATTTCGGTTGAGGCAAGACTTGGAGGATGAGAAGACAAGCAGACAAGGAAGGTTCTTTAACGGAAAAAGCCCATTTGAGTCAATTCCCATCAGTTAGTACCGTCCCATGAGCGGTTCGGTTTTCCCACAAGAGTCCACTTTCCTTCCTTGTTCTCCAAGTCTTGCCAACACCTAATTGTGAAAAACCTACCCTTGTCAGCTCCCTCTCCCCCAGCCGCATGGGCATTTCAACATAAATACCCAGACGTTAAAAAATTACCTATTAATAAGCGTTTCAGGCAACACCGTTAGTTACCCTGTAGCGATGTCTGACGACAAGCCCTGACGCTCGTTCGCCCTTGGCGTCTCCCTTTGGGAGAGGACTCGCTAGGTGTGTCAGAAAAAGTAGTGAAGAGTAGGTGGTTAACCTAAGTCAAGTTTTGATTCCAACAATGGCTGAACTACCGTCCGGTGCAACGTGGTGTTAGTTTGCGTTAGACTGCTCCACCGATTTCCACTAGCTTTTCACCTAATCGTAAAAGCTGCAAGGCTTCTGGCAAAGTCACACTTAGAATTTCTCTCAATCGAGCATTTGAGCTATTCCCACAGGTCAACCAAATTATCTGCGGTGGAGATCCGTAGCGATCAACTAAATCAGCAAAATCTCGATCTTTAGTGATTATAATCGCACCTTGCACCTTTGCTGCCTCAAAAATCTCAAAATCTTCAGCATCCCTCAAACCAATATCGCGTAGAGCTACTGCTGTCACCCCAAATGTGCTAGTAATCCAGATGGCGATCACCGGAGACAATTGTGCATCAACCCAGATCGTCATGCTACCAGAACTGGATGATCCAGTTTACGAGCAGCATAGAAAAGTGCTGCCTTGAGATCATCGGCCTCAAGATCGGGCATCTCTTCCAAGATTTGTTCGGCACTTAATCCCACCGCAAATAAATCCAGCACATCTGACACTCGAATTCTCATACCACGAATACAAGGACGACCACCACATTGCTTAGGATTTACTGTGATTCTTTCAAGTACATTTAACATAATATTTTAGCTCAAGGGAGAATGCCTGTCCTATTGTGGATCGCGTTTATCTTGATTGCAACGCCAAAAGAGAGTAGACAAATACAAACGGTTTTCCTGATGTTGTTTGGGACAAACTTTTAGGGTATGCGCTCGCTGATTGTGGAGAAGTAGGGTTGATTGTGGGCGATCACTTTATGTTCTGCCTAATTGCTTAATTTTGACTCGTTCAAAAATGCGACAAATGAGAATTGTGGAAAAGGGTTTTGGCTATACCATGACTAAAGTATTTGTTTAACTTTTCAATCGGGCTACAATTTTTATGACTCCTCAGCAAAGTGATGCAAAAGAAGCGAATGTATCATCGCGGATATCGCGAGTATGGCAAGAGAATCTAACTCTAATCGCGATCGCCTTATGCTTAGCGTTTTTGATTAGGTCTTTTGTTGCCGAACCCCGCTACATTCCGTCAGATTCTATGTTGCCAACTTTACATATTGGCGATCGCTTAGTAGTGGAAAAAATCTCCTACTTTTTTCACCCTCCAGAGTTGGGCGATATCGTCGTTTTTCAGCCACCAGCAGAACTGCAACACCGGGGATATCATAAAGACCAAGCTTTTATCAAGCGTATCATTGGCAAACCGGGAGAGATTGTTAGCATTAGTGGTGGCAAAGTTTATCTTAACGGTCAACCGCTACAAGAAGACTACATCGCCGAACCACCTACTTTACCAATGGAAGGGCGGCAAGTTCCTACTGACGAATTTTTTGTTATGGGAGATAACCGCAATGATAGTAACGACTCCCGCTACTGGGGCTTTTTACCGAGAAAAAATATTATTGGTCGGGCAGTGTTTCGCTTTTGGCCTCTCAATCGGCTTAATTTTATGTAATATACTATACCTTTATAAAACCAGTATGTTGTAGGCTTCATGCAGTATACAGTCCTGTTAAGGATATGCAGAATTTCCTTCATGTACTTTCACTCTTCCTTCTGTGCGTCAGCCCTGTTACCTTTAGGTAGATAAAGAAACAATATCAAGTACACCATTGGATTGATGTAGCTGCAAGCTTAGAGATAGAAGATGGTTATGAGAAAACACCATGACGAACAGTTCAGAAGGAGACACGTTGTGAACTTCAGAAGGCGAGATTTCCTCAAAACCGCTTCTATTTCGGGTTTAGCTGTAGGGCTGGCAGCTTCAGAGAGTTTACTTAGTAAACGAGCAGCTGCAAACGAACCTTCTCAGTCCCAACAAACGACCAGAAGCGGTGAGATGATTTATCGGACTTTGGGAAGTACAAACGAAAAAGTTTCTGTGATCGGCTTGGGTGGTCACCATATTGGCAGACAGAAAGATGAGGTTGAAAGCATTAAGATTATCCGCAGCGCGATCGACCGTGGCATAACCTTCATGGATAACAGCTGGGATTATCACAATGGGGGTAGTGAGATACGAATGGGTAAGGCACTTCAAGATGGCTACCGCCAAAAAGTTTTTTTGATGACTAAGATCGACGGTCGCACTAAAGCCGCTGCTGCCAAGCAGATTGACGAATCTCTCCAACGCCTACAGACAGATCATGTGGATCTTATGCAATTCCATGAAGTCATTCGCCTAGAAGATCCAGATCGTATATTCGCCCCTGGTGGTGCAGCAGAGGCAATGCTAGAAGCGAAAAAGGCAGGTAAGGTTCGCTATATTGGCTTTACAGGACATAAAGATCCCTTAGTTCACCTCCGAATGCTAGAAGTTGCATCCAAAAATAATTTCCACTTTGACACTGTACAGATGCCACTCAACGCAGGGTAAGCTCATCTAATTTTGTATAATCCGAACTTGACAAATCAAAGAAGATA
>JAQYWP010000156.1 GCA_029379285.1 Rhizonema sp. PD38 | reverse complement strand
GAATAGTGAGGAAATTTACGAAATGCTTGAATCAACACAAAATGCTGCAATTCGTAATGCAAAAAAGCTTTTAGAACAATACTCTCCACCAAATCCAGAACAAGATAAACCATCAACAACAGTACATCTACTAGTTGAACAACTTAATAGATTTATTCGTTAGGCATAAAATCGAAGAAATACTATTACCACTCAATCAAAAACATCTATAATAAACTAAATTGATATTTTAAAATTTAGCTATGTATGAACACATTAATACTGTGTTCATACATAAATTTAATTAAGATATTTAGGAGAATGTCCAATTAAAATGCTGAGGCGATTTCTCAATTCTTGACGTTCCTTTCTTCCCAACGATTCGATCTCCTCAATCAAATTGGGCAAGTCAAGTTGGTTCCATTGACAATGACGCAAAAGGTTAGCCTGTACTTGAGTCCAAGCCCAGAAGTCAGTTTCGTAGAGATAATTCATACTTTCTTTTAAATCAGCAACGCCGAAAATCGGTGTATCTATGACTCAATCTTCTCTAACTGGGCAATTCTGGGGTCGATTATTTTTTGCCCGAGACTGTCGAATTTAACTGCTACAGACACTTTGTTGCCAGAGCCAAAAATATGAGTAATTTCACCGACGCCAAAGATTTTGTGTAGGACTTGATCGCCTAATTGCCAATCCTCAGCCTGACTTGGCTTGCCACTTCTCACAGAAGCTGCTTTGATAGTCACTCGACGCCCTATACTTTGAGTTGCGACTAATTCTTCAGGTAACTCGTCGAGAAACTGTGATCGCAAAGCACGTTCGCGGGAACCATAAAGACGGCGTTCGTGAGCATGGGTTAAGTACAAGCGTTCTTGGGCGCGAGTAATACCGACATAACACAGACGGCGTTCTTCCTCCAAAGCTGCTGGATCGCTGATAGAACGGTAGTTGGGAAAAAGTCCTTGTTCCATTCCTACTAAAAATACAACGGGAAATTCCAACCCTTTAGAAGCATGTAATGTCAACAGAGAAACTACTGTTTGTCCTTCTTTCAAATTATCCAAATCGGAACTAAGGGCAGTACTGGCAAGGAAAGCTTGTAGGGTTACGTCGTCGTTGTCTTCTTCAAATTGCAGCACCGCGTTGTACAGTTCTTGGACGTTTTTCACCCGCTCATCAGCTTCGTCCGTACCCTGATTTTGCAAATCTTGAATATAACCAGAGTTTTCCAAAACTCCTTGGACAATTTCGGAAACGGGAACTGTATTAACTTGTTCTTGACAGCGACTGATCATCTGGGCAAAGGCATTAACAGATTTAGCCGAACGTCCGGCTAATGTATTCACTGATGTCTCATCACTCAGTATTTCCCACAGGGGTGTGCCTAATTGTTGGGCGGCGTTAACCAAAGCATCTATCGTCGCTTTACCGATTCCGCGTCGGGGAGTGTTGATGACTCGCAACAAACTGACTGAATCTGCGGGGTTGGCGATCGCTCTCAAATAACCTAGGACATCTTTGATTTCTTTGCGATCGTAAAACTTCAATCCACCCACAACTGTATAGGGAATTCCCGCGCGTACCAAAGAGTCTTCTATGGGGCGAGATTGGGCATTAGTGCGATAAAGTACGGCAAAACTTCCCCAATTCAACTCTGGATGCTGATTTTCCAAACTGCGAATTTGATTGATCACAAATTCTGCTTCTGCAATTTCATCATCTGCTTTATGACAATAAATCTCTTCACCTGCACCGCGTGTTGGCTTGAGGACTTTATCAATCCGTTGAGTGTTATTCTCAATCAGGTGATTTGCCGCTTGGAGAATATTTTCGCAAGAGCGGTAATTTTCTTCTAACTTCACCATTGAACGAGTGTCCTCATCTGGCAACCCATCACCAAACTCTTGCTGAAAGTTCAACAAAATGGTGAAATCAGCCATCCTAAATGAATATATGGATTGATCTGCATCCCCAACTACAAAAACCGAGCGATCGCGCCAGTTACATTCGCTTTTTCTCGTTTCACCATTTGTTGATAATAGACTGATGAGGTCGTATTGAGTGCGGTTAGTATCCTGATATTCATCAACAAGGATGTGGCGAAACTTATTGTACCAGTAACTCAATACTTGCTCATTCTGTTGAAACAGTTTGACAGGAACAAGAATCAAATCATCAAAATCAAGAGCGTTGTTTTGTGCCAGTCTATTTTGATAGTGATTGTAAACTTCTGCTATCACCCGTCCACGATAGTTCGGTTGTTCTGTCTCAAACTCTCTCGGTGATAAACCTTGGTTTTTGGCATTACTGATGGCATAGCGGACAGAACGAGGTTCAAACTTCTTGTCATCTAGCTGTAGCTGTTTAGTAACAATTTCTTTGATCAGACTTTGAGCATCAGATTCATCAAAAATGGAAAAATTCCGATTCCACCGTCGTCCTTTTTCGTCTTGGTATTTATCTATATCAAAGCGGAGAATGCGAGATAACAAACTGTGAAAAGTACCACACCACATGTCTTTGATAACGTTCTTCCAAACTCGAGACTGTAGTTGTGTTTGTTCGTATTCTGGTAATAAATCGAAACGCTCACCATACTCTCTCATTGCCCATTGTTCGGCAAAGAGCTTTTGAATACGCTCTTTCATCTCCCTTGCAGCTTTGTTAGTGAATGTTACCGCCAGGATATTTTCGGGAGCAACCCGATGTTGCACAATCAGGTTAGCAATGCGATAAGTCAGTGCACGTGTTTTGCCGGAACCCGCACCAGCAACAACGAGTAAGGGACCGCAGAAATGCTCAACGGCACGACGTTGACTGGGGTTGAGGTGACTGAGGAAGTCAATGGTTGTTGTCATGGATGTGAGGAGTGGGTAGGATTGAAACTGAGCAGCACGTATCGCGTAGTCTTACAAGAAGAAAAGATAGCTATTGATAAAGCTACACTATTTTATCCAGTGACCAATGATGACCAAGAGTGAGTTAGCTTCAATTTTACCGTTCTGTTCACTAAAATGTTTCGTGAACAATTAAGATTCCCGACTTCTTGGAGAAGTCGGGAATCTTACTTGGCATAAGTCGATGAAATCCTAAAGCTAAAATTGCTATGACAGCCTTTACTATTAATCTCAACTCCATCATTAAATTAACCGAGGACCAATTTTATCAACTTTGTCAGAACAACCCTGAAATAAAATTTGAGCGCAACGCCAAGGAAGAATTATTTACATATAGTTTGGGAATAATTTTGTATTTTTTCTTCTCCCATCTATTCTTTAACAGTAAGTGGAAGGCGGACGGTGAAAGTAGATCCAACTCCTAGTTCACTCTCGAGAAAAATGTCACCACCCATCATCTGGCAAAAGTGACGGCTAATTGCCAATCCCAGTCCTGTACCACCATACTTTTTCGTTGTTGAGGCATCTCCTTGGGTGAAGGGTTGAAAGAGCTGCTGCTGTTGATAATGAGATACACCGATACCTGTATCTGTGACGGTGAAAGTAACAATTAACTTAGGAGAATTCTCTCCTAAGTCAATAACTTCTCTCTTAACAGAGAGACACACCTTGCCGTTTGTGGTAAACTTAGCAGCGTTACTGAGCAGGTTGTAGAGTACCTGTTTTAGTTTTGTCTGATCAGTGTGCATAATGCCAAGTTCTTGGTCGCAACAGATTTCTAAAACATTACCATTTTTCTCTATTAAAGGCTTAACTGTCGTAATGACATTATTAATGAGTGTGGTTAGCTCAAATGGCTCGGGGTAAAAATTCATTTTCCCCGCTTCTATTTTTGACAAGTCAAGGATATTGTTGATTAATGTCAGTAGATGCTTACCAGAAGAGTTGATCGATTCGAGATCTACGATAAAATCTGCTGCTAAACCCAGATCCGATGCATCATCTTCCAGGAGTTGGCTTAAGCCAATAATGGCGTTCAATGGTGTGCGTAACTCATGGCTAATATTAGCCAGAAACTGGCTTTTTGCTTTGCTTGCATCTTCTGCTAATTCTTTAGCTTGTTCTAGTTCTTTAGTGTGTTTAGAAACTTGCTCGATTAAACGATTGAGAGATTTAGCTAGTAACCCAATTTCATCTTCAGTGGTGATAGGAGCTCGCAAATCAAAATTAGATTTCCTTGCCACCTGTTCGGCAACTTGAGTGACAGTAATGACTGGCTCTGCGATCGCCCTTGAAGTACGCCATGCTACTATTGCAGCGATCGCCACTGATAGTAACATACTCGCGATCACAATCAACCTCTCATATCCTTTTGAGCTATCTACACTTTTTGCTATTTCCTGCTCTTGCTGTTCAGCACTTTGCAGAATGTTTGTCAATCTCTCAGACAGCTTCTCTAGTTCTAACGCTGTTTGACCTCGCATAATTATCAACAACTGATTTCGGATTAAGGAAATTTGCCTTGGCTGTAGTTGCTTATTATCAATTTCCTGTAATATTGAATCGATTTGCTGATTATAAAATTTTAAATTATTTGAGGAATCATGCACTAAAGCATGTAATGTTGCTTCAGTTGCTGCTAACTTTTTTGGCTTTTGAGCTAAAAAATCTGAAATTTTACGCTCTGTTGTATGAGCTTTATCAATATTCTTGAGAAATTCTGCTTTTTTAGTAGTTAGCCGTTCTGGATTTTCTATTGCCGTTGTCAACTTTGAACTATACAATTGCACTCCTACTAATGCATCCTTGTAATCATTTAACATTTTTACTTGGAAAAGCGAATGATTTAATTCTCGTAATTCTATTGCCCTGTAGTAGTTAGCAATGATTAGTCCAGTTAGTGAACCGAAAAAGCCAATCCCAATTGCCAGAAAGTACCCGTAGCCTATTTTTTGATGAATGTGCCACGAACTAGCTTTTAGTTTCCCTCTAGAGGGAAATTCTATGGTTGGGAGTTCCTCGTCTGTCGAGAGCTGGTCGGCTGACATTTGTTGATTTTTTGAATGACTGTCAATACCGTTTTGCTTTTGAGTTTGCATTCCTCAAATCTCCTTGCCCTCTCTTAAAAATTGTCAGCATTCAGCTATCAGTAATCAGTAGCTATAAAATAAATTGTATGAACCTCCGCTCCTTAAACCGATTTCTTACAAGTCCTGTAGGCTAATGGCTAAAGGCTAAATGCTTATAAAAATTGCTCCTCTTAGTCTGGCTACTAAATTTAGTTATACTAATGTTTAACAGTTTTTAGTATTATTAACAAATACTTTTGAGCCACTTTTCCCAGTTTAACTCGAAATGTCTATACTGCAATAGTTTCACGTTTGATAGAAAACTATTTCTCAACTCTTAGCAATCATTTGCTGAACTTAGGAGTCAGAATATTTTTCTGTTCCCTTGACTGTCGTTTTTTGGGAGTATGAGGCGTAATGAATTGACAAAATTTTTAATCAGGCTATAAATATTCATCAATCTTTATCAAGAATTGATGAATTGTCCTTTGCATATTATCTTCCTATACATCAGTTTAACTTATAACTTAATCCTAACAATTATTTCAAAAAACTATAGTTAGCGAGCAGAGCCAGCACTATTTTTTTTGAGAAATCCTGCCAAAATTATTCTATAAATTAATACTTATATTTTTTGCAGACTCCCGCCAGATGACGGGAGTTAGAAAAATTAGACTTTCACAGTTGAGAGTGGCTTATCTAAAGCTTGCTTCAACAATTCTGCCTTATCGGTTTGCTCCCAAGGCAAGTCTAAATCATCTCGACCAAAGTGACCGTAAGCCGCGACGTCCTGATAAAAACGTCCGCCTCTTTCACTTGGTAGATGACGTAACTTGAAAGTGTGGATGATTCCTGCCGGACGTAGTTCAAAATGCTGTTGCACTAAATCCAGCAAGGTTTGGTCATCGACTTTACTGGTGCCAAAAGTTTCCACCATAATGCTCACTGGTCGCGCTACTCCAATGGCATAACTTAGCTGGACTTCGCATTTTTCTGCCAAACCTGCAGCAACAATATTTTTTGCTACATAGCGACAGACATAAGCAGCGCTGCGGTCTACTTTGGTGGGATCTTTGCCAGAAAAAGCACCACCGCCATGACGCGAGTAACCACCGTAAGTATCAACAATGATTTTGCGACCGGTCAAACCAGAATCTCCCTGAGGACCACCAATGACAAACTTGCCAGTGGGGTTGACCAAAAAGCGTGTTTGCTCATTTGGATGAATCTCAAGGTCTGCAAGCACTGGTTCGACAACAATTGACCAAAGATCTTTTTTAATCTTTGCCTGTACTGCCGCTTCATCAGTGATTTCCCCAATAGTTGCTGTGTGCTGTGTGGAAATCAGAATTGTATCAATCCCTACAGGCCGACCATCTTCGTAAGCAATGGTAACTTGAGTTTTGCCATCCGGGCGCAGGTATGGTAACTGACCTGTTTTGCGGACTGCTGCTAGTCGGCGAGCAATTCGGTGAGCAAGCGACATAGGTAATGGCATCAGTTCTGGTGTTTCATTACAAGCAAAACCGAACATGATACCTTGATCGCCAGCACCAATTTCATCGAATATTTGCTCGCTGTCCTGCTCGCGAATTTCTTGGGCGCTGTTAACACCTTGAGCGATATCAGGCGATTGTTCATCTAAAGCAACAATCACCGAGCAACTGCTGGCACAAAACCCGTTATCACCATCGTTATAGCCAATCTCGGCAATTTTCTGGCGAGCAAGATTGACATAATTTACAATGGCTTTGGTGGTAATTTCACCAGTGATTAACACTAAGCCAGTGTTGACCACTACTTCGGCAGCAATGCGGCTACTAGGGTCTTGTGCAAGTAAGGCATCAACGATAGTATCAGATATCTGATCGCAGATTTTATCGGGATGTCCTTCGGTTACAGACTCTGAGCTAAATAGATAGCGACGTGACAAATGCAATTCCTCCTGTTGAAGGTTATTTAAGTGAATAAATGTAAAAATTTAATTCACTTACTTTAATGTGCAATCATAACAATATTTCCACAATTGGATAGATATAATTGGGCGAACTTTATGAAAATAATTAATTTCTACTCATTCTTTTCAAAATAAATACAAAGTTATACCAAGTTGCTCTTGGCACGCAGCAAAAAACTGCTATAATCACACACATTGAAATCGCCTGCTGACCAGTAAGAGTTATCCTGTTTTTATGAGTTATTTGCCATCAAGCACAAAGGGCAAAGGGACATGTTTAGACACTAAAGCTCACAGCATCGACATATATTAGGGGATAGGGAGTGGGAATTCCTACTCCTCATTCCCTTCAAAAAAAACAGGGGCCACATCATGTGTCCCCAAAAACCTGACATACACGGCTGTTTTACACCTTCTGAAATGCTCGCTTTGCGTCTTGAGCTGTTAACTGCTCATAAGCAGTACGCATTTTCAGACCTGTCAGTACTTGGAACAATCCAGTTCCATTATTTGAACCCGGATACTCACGGTGCTGAAGCAACAAGTGAGTCATCTCACCTTGGTATTTGGTGGATGTTTTGCTGAGGTGAGTTTCAATGTAAATCACTTCATCCAAGTTATCAAATTGACCATCTATCTCTAATACCGAGACGTAGCGACCGTAGTAAACGTCAGACCCATAGTACATTTGCATACCTGGGTATGAACATGTTAATTTGCGTCCACAAGGAGTCCAATGAATTGTTGAACCTTCATCAAAAAGATAAATTGGTTCAAAGCCATCTTTGTCTTCCCGTTGCAGCATGCGTACCCGCAGTACTTTGCGTTCCTTATCATCTTTGATTAAGTTGGTGGGCAATACTTGGAGAACGATATCAGCAAATTCTCTTTGCGGTTCAATGTACTTTGTAAAATCTGGTTTGCGGGAGTTGATTGCCGCCATTACATCTTCATAGCGATGACCCCGTTCTGCCATGTCTCGCTGAATCTTCCAAGCAATTTTAACTTCGTCGCTAATGTCGAAGTAGACGCTGAAGTCAATAAGATCTCGTACTCGCTCATCATATAGAGGATGTAGACCCTCAACGACTATAATGTGATTCGGCACAATTCTCTCGGGCGGATCGATTAGACCTGTTTCATGGTTGTAAATTGGCTTTTGAATCGTTTCACCGCTTTTGAGGGCTTTAATTTGCTCGTACATAAGGTCAAAATTATTTGCCCTCGGGTCTAGAGCGGTGATCCCTGTCTCTTTGCGCTGCTTGCGGTCTAAGGAATGATAGTCATCCAAACAGATAACTGTCATAAACTCTTCGCCAAATAAATCTTGTAGGCGACGTAAAAACGTTGATTTACCACACCCGGAGTCTCCAGCTACTCCTATCAAAACCACGCGTTCTGGCTTATTCGTCATAAATCTCCTTCGATAATAAAGATGAGTCAATCAATAATTTTTCACAGTGCAATTTTGTTGCCAGGAGCGCACTCCGCTGTGCCATTCAGCAACCCTATGACAGGCTAGACGGCTAGACCACAATGCCGTGACCCGTCTAACTAGTCTAAATGCTTAGCTGCTAGGTATTTAATCCTAATGTTATATTAAATTTTAACAGAATCTGTTACGCCATACAAGGATTGCAGTTATCAAGAATATTGCGTTTTTATATTCATTTTTTGTACAGTTCAAGATTTTTCTCTCAACTACCCACTAATTATTTTAAGGGAAAATTTCCCACTCTCCTCCACGGATTGCTATATTATACTTGTTGAGAAGCACATAACGGCACAAAAATTATCAAATATCTCAAGCTAAATCTCTCTTAAGAGGGTGGTAGTTTCCGAAAAAAACATTAAATTGATTCACTATTAACATTTCCCAAAGAATTTATCTTGTACTTTAGAAACTGAACAGGTGTGTGCTTTGTAATGCCTATAGGTCTTTGGCAAGTGTACGTAGCAGAGTATTGACAAGAAAATGCGGTTCCTAAAGAGCCAACTTTGTCAATCCAAAATCCGGTAAAATAAAGCTGGCATATGGTGCGAAGGGTTTAGTTGAAAGTAAGGTTAAGTAAATATCGGAGTGGTAGAAGCAATGTACATTCAAGGTGCTGTTGAAGGTGCTGTCAACACAGAATCAGGTAGCCGCGTCTTCGTCTATGAAGTGGTGGGTCTGCGTCAGAATGAAGAAACCGATCAAACGAACTACCCAATTCGTCAAAGTGGCAGTGTGTTCCTCAAAGTACCTTACAACCGCATGAATCAGGAAATGCGACGGATAACTCGCCTGGGCGGCAAAATTGTTAGTATCCAATCTTTGAGTGTTCTAGAGCTCAATGGACAAGCCTATGAAGAGAGTGCTAACAGCGAAGCAACTAGCAAAGCCACGCCTGAGGAGACTGCTCTTCGTCAAGGGAATGGTAAAGCCACGCCTGAAACTGAGCAACAGCCTAAAAAAAAGGACAAAGAAGGCAACAAAATGACTCAAGCGAAAGCTAAAAAAGACGCTCACGCTGATGTTCCTGTAAACATTTACCGTCCAAATGCTCCTTTTATTGGTAAATGTGTATCAAATGAAACATTAGTTAAAGAAGGCGGAATTGGTATAGTTCAGCACCTCAAATTCGACATTTCTCAAGGGGATTTGCGGTATATAGAAGGTCAAAGTATTGGTATTGTCCCACCTGGATTGGACAAGAACGGCAAGCCTGAGAAACTCAGATTGTACTCGATCGCCTCAACTCGTCATGGTGATGACGTAGATGACAAGACAGTATCACTTTGTGTACGCCAACTAGAGTACAAGCATCCTGAAACCAATGAAACAGTGTACGGTGTTTGCTCTACACACCTCTGTTTTTTAAAACCTGGCGATGAGGTGAAAATTACAGGTCCGGTAGGTAAAGAAATGTTACTCCCTGCTGACACTGATACTAAAGTGATCATGATGGGGACAGGAACAGGAATAGCTCCGATGCGGGCTTATCTGTGGCGGATGTTTAAGGACGCAGAAAAAGCCGCTAATCCAGAGTATGAGTTTAAAGGATTTGCATGGTTGATATTTGGTATTCCCACAACTGCCAATATCCTCTATAAAGAAGAATTGGAACAAATGCAACAGCAGTATCCTGATAACTTCCGCCTCACATACGCCATCAGCCGCGAACAGAAAAATTCCCAAGGCGGAAGAATGTATATTCAAGATCGTGTGGCAGAACATGCAGACGAACTGTGGAAGTTAATTAAAGAGGAAAAAACCCACACTTACATTTGCGGTTTGCGCGGCATGGAAGAAGGCATTGATGCTGCAATATCAGCAGCAGCTAGTAAAGATGGTGTAAACTGGACTGATTACCAGAAGGAAATTAGAAAAGCTGGTCGTTGGCATGTTGAAACCTACTAATTTCATGCACAGGTTTTAGATTTTGGATTAATTGTTCAAAATCTAAGATCTAGAATCTAAGATTTCTAAATGCATAATATTTGGTAACCTTTGTTAGGGGTGTATGAACATACACCCCTAAAATCGTTTTTTGTCAATAAAGCAAGATAATCTAAAATAGGTAAACTTGTGGGTGTTAAGCTGGGAATACTGGGATTAGGTACGGTAGGGACGGGTACAGTGCAGTTATTATTAGATGCGACTGGACGTCACCCACTGTTAAAGGAGATCGAAATTTATCGTGTTGGAGTGCGATCGCTCTCCAAATCGCGCACTGTCAACTTACCAGCAGAAATTTTCACAACAGATTTAGATGCGATTGTCACTGATCCAGCGGTAGATATTGTAGTCGAAGTCATAGGAGGATTGGAACCAGCGCGATCGCTAATGTTAAAAGCAATACGTGCTCGCAAACACGTTGTTACTGCTAATAAAGCCGCGATCTCTCGTTTTGGGGATGAAATTTTCACCAGTGCCAATCAAAGGGGCGTTTATGTCATGCTAGAAGCTGCTGTGGGTGGTGGTATTCCAGTCATTCAACCTTTAAAGCAGTCTTTGAGTGTTAATCGGATTCATACCATTCTTGGGATTGTTAACGGGACAACCAATTACATCCTTTCGCGGATGCAAACCGAAGGAAGCAGCTTTAATGATGTTTTGTCTGATGCTCAAAGGTTGGGTTATGCTGAGGCAGACGCAGGTGCTGATGTAAACGGTTTGGACGCAGCAGATAAGATTTCTATTTTGGCATCATTAGCTTTTGGTGGACGTATCAACCTGCAACAAGTTTATTGTGAGGGAATTCGGCAAGTCAGTAGGACGGATATTGCCTACGCCAAGAAGTTAGGATTCATCATCAAATTACTTGGCATTGCTGAAAGAATGGATTCTTCCACCACGCTCGTTGCCTCAACAGGAGCCATTGCTGGAGACGGGTTTCCCGCAGGCATCAGGCCTTGGGAAACCATGACTTCGCCTCCCGCCCTCTCAGTTCGAGTGCATCCTACCTTAGTCCCTCGAACTCATCCCTTAGCCAGCATTAACGGTGTGAATAATGCCATTCTTGTTGAAGGTGAACCTCTTGGGCAAGTTATGTTTTTTGGTCCAGGGGCTGGAGCCGGAGCAACCGCCAGCGCGGTATCATCAGATATTTTAAACTTAGTCGCTACTCTAAAAACTGAAGAAGCAAGTAGCCAAGAAACACATCAGTCCAAAATTGCTTTTCCAAACCAACTGTTGGTTTGCGGACATCAAGAATACTGCCAAATTACACCAATGGCAGAACTCGTGACGCGATTTTACACCCGCTTCCTGACCAAAGACGAACCTGGAGTGATTGGTCAATTGGGGACTTACTTTGGCAATCATGGCGTAAGTTTAGAGTCAATCGTCCAAACTGGTTTTCAAGGAGATCGGGCAGAAATTGTTGTTGTTACCCATGATGTTCGAGAAGGTGATTTTCGTCAAGCATTGGCAGAAATTCAGGCTCTAGAAGCAATAGATAGTATTCCCAGTGTGCTGCGAGTGTTATAAAACATTTTATCTACTAAGTAAGTTGGCATAAATAAATAAAAGTTTGTAGTAAGCGCTTTAGCGCTGAAGCGCTTACTACGAGCTAATTTTATAACCTTTACTTTTCTTTACGTAAACAGGACTTACGCATTGACAAATTAGACAAAAAGTGCAGTAGTGAAAAGAAGAAAA
>JAQYWP010001070.1 GCA_029379285.1 Rhizonema sp. PD38 | reverse complement strand
AGTTAATATCGTCCGAAAAATAGGTTTGAGATTGAGAAGTTTAAAAGTTATTTAGCTCAGCTTTGTAGTATTAATAGAGCGGTATATAGCTGAAATGTTCCGGGCATCGTCAATCCCGCGATGATGTGTTCCTTTCAATTCTATTCCTAAATGCTGGAGAGCCTGCGCCATCCCAAATCTTTTTGATACACCCAGATACTCAGAAAATTCCTTTTTTAAATTTTTGTGAGTTGAATCAAATGGATATGGGACATTGTGAAATTCGCAATCTTGAATAAATTGGTTTTTGTCGTAGTCTCCCCAAGAACAAAAAATATGATTGGGATATGCGTCTATCCATTCTTTCAAAAAAGAAATCGCCTCTGGAAATTTAGGTGCATCTGCAACATCTTCCTGACGAATACTCGTTAACTCTGTACAGAAAGCTGTTAATTGCGGGTGTCTCACAGGCTGGATAAATTGTTGAAACTCAGCCTCAATTGCCCATGTTGCTTTGTTAAGCATCACCGCACCAATTTCGATTATCTCCATTTCCTCCTTGGGGATACTTTTGTCGTTAGAGCAAGTCGCTTCTAAATCAATTATGAGAAAATAAAAGTCTTTGTTCTGATTCATATTAGTATCCTCCGTGCCGTCAGCCGTCCGTAGTTAATTTTTTGGCAATTATGATGAATCAGGTATAACACAAGCTAAAATTATCTGCACATTGATAACATGTGGAGATGCACTAACAATGCCAGAGTAGAGGTATTTTCCTCCTTGATTGTTTGCCAAAATTCTGTAAATAGAAATTCGGAGCTGTAAGTAAGGGCTGTGCATCTTCCATCAATCCTGCCAGTAAAGTCAAAGTTTCATGCCAGTCATACTGCCAAAACAGCTTTTTAGCTAAAGCTATACCATCTTTCTGATTTTTTTTAATAGCTCTGTTCAAGTAACAAGCGGTTAAATACTCCTGGAAAGTCCTGTGTAGAAATAAATATTCATTACTTTCTCTGTTCAGTTTTTGGAGGATGCCATACTCCTCAGTTAGCTCCGTCATTAATGTATTACTTGATTTACCTTCTTCTTCTTTATATTTTTTTATTTGCTCAAATAGTTCAGAACCAGAAAAAATCTCTTTGTCAGAAGATGAAAAATGATAAGTAAGTTCTTCGAGTAGATGACGTTTAGCTTCTATTTCTCCTTCTGAAAGAGACTTCCTGTGTTGACTCCATTGACTCAACATATAATTCACAGTTTTTTCATAAACTTGAACACGCCGTGCAGGAAGTTTCAAACCTTTTTCTTGGTAAAGACTGCAAAGTAATGATAAGAGTAGGGGATTTTGAGCTAATCCACTTATTTGGGGTTTGTGGTGGAGTTCTTCAATTAATCCCTTAGCTGAAACTAAATCATCATTAATATAACCAGCAGCATTAACAAACCAGGTTTCAATATATTCTTTTGTTTGTTTCTGGCTGAATGGGACGATTTCAACTTCTTTAGCATCTTCAATGAAATTGCCGCCATAACCGACTATTCGAGAAGTGCTGATAATAGAACAGGGATAATTGCGCGTAAATCGATTAAGTTTATCTTTTAAGTCAAGTCGATGTTCTTTTGGAACTTCATCTAAAGCATCTAACAGCAAAAGACATTTACCAGTTTTTAATTTTTCTTGCAATAATTGCTGAAATTTTTCAGTGATTCGCGGATACTCTCTCTGGACAATTTGTGGGATTATATCAATAACTTCTGCCGAGTCTTTAACCAAATCAGATAATCTCAAAAATATTGGTAAGATGAGACCCTCTACATTTATTTGATTTTCTAAAAGTTTCTGCTTTTCGCTTTGAGATATTGCTCCTGCTTCCATCTTTAATAATGTGGACTTTCCCATGCCTGGATCAGCCAGAATCATTATTTTATAATTTTCTTGTTTAGCCTCTTTTTTAACTTCCTTTTTGGCATCTTCCCAGGTAACAATAGTTTCCTTTGATTCTTCCTGAAAACCTTTTAGGGCATAGATACGTTTGATTTCCGCTTCCGATTCCGCATAACTCCAAGTTGTTTCTACCTCGTGTTTATATCTCCTTTCAAGGGTGACTTGAATCGGAATATACTGCTTTTTTAGCACTATCTGCTGTGGAGTATGGAAAAGCTTGATATATTTGAAATTCTCTTCCATTGCTTGCAAAAATTGCAAAACTGCTTCCTTCTGCTCCTCAGAACTAAGTGGCACAGGATTTGCATGTTTATGATCTATTTTGTCTCCAATATGATGAAGATTCTCTACGTGTCCAATATTAGTGATATACTTACCATGCTGCACTTCACTGTTAGGAGAGTTACTAACAGTTCTTTCTTGAGGCGAAACCTCCAAATCACTATCGGTATTATCGGGTGTGGGCATCATTAAAATTACATCAAAGGGGTTCAGCGTTTACAAGAGTATTTGCATTAGGGCAATCTGCTAGAAATATGCCTTCATTTTACACGAGTATAATTTAAAGCTACCAACTGAAGTGACTGCTTTTCGGATTTAACAAGTCTTAGATCCCCGACTTCTTGAAGAAGTCGGGGATCTCGGTTCAGGCGATCGCTGAAAATTACTGGTGATGCCTTGCAATACCCGTCTTAAGATGGTACACGTAGAGTGTGTTAGCGTAGGCGTAGCCCACCGCACGCATCGCTTCCGGCAAGACTTATAAGCATCTTGTACCTAAAAAAATTTATGGCAAGTGTATTTGAAGACATCAAGGTAATTGGTGAGTACGAAGAACCAGAACAGATAGCTGCAAAGCTAGAGCAAATGAAAGATACTGATGTGATCGGTAGTGTCAGTGATGATACTTACGCAGAAAGGGGAGTTAAAGCGCTTCCCGATTGGTTGAATCTTTTTCAAGATCAGCCGTGGATGTATGCAACTTATCGATTTGGCTACATCGCTTTACGGAAGTCAAGTTCTGCTCAACCGCAACTGATTCAAGATGCAGGTGCGATCGCACCTGATCCCTCTCTCAAAAACAGCCGGATCAACATTCGTCTAGATCGGTTTCATATAGAAAAGTATCCAGGGGGTGGAACACATGATATCTTGGTTACTTTCGCAGCACGTAATCAAGTCGCAGAAAACCAAGAATCGCTTAGCTTTAGTCAAACCTACCGTGTAAGAGAAAGGCAGTCAGCAGGTATTGCAGGGTATCCTATTTTTATAGGGTTGAATGTGGGTTCACAGGGAGTAGCCTTTGAATGCTCTACGGTGAATGTCAAAAATGAAGAGGATAAAACAATCAGAACTTACGCATTGACAAATGAGACAATAAATGCAGTGGAGAAAAAAATAAAA
>JAQYWP010001069.1 GCA_029379285.1 Rhizonema sp. PD38 | reverse complement strand
GTATATATCACTGACCGGACAGCGACAACCACCTGCTGTTAGCTACAGGTAGCTAACAACTCATTAGAAACGCAAAACAAAAATCAACCATTCAGTATTACAAAATGGGGAAAAAACACCTGACAACCGAAGAAAAGCGATTTCTTCTCTTCATCTCTTTGTGTGGTATAGCCGGCATCTGCGTCGGGGGAGTATTCTCATCGATAGACGAGAGTCATTGTGATTTTTCGTCTTTACCGATTCGTTGCGAACGATATTTCGTCATGAATGAAAAAGTAATTATTGGCATGAGCTCTGGGCTTGCCGCAGGAGTCGGGGCGGCAATAGCCATCGCAATCGGGCAAAAGCTCACATAAAATTTCTATAAAGTGGAAGAGTTCTTTTGACCTCTTTGCTTCTTCATAAGACTTACGCACTGTACAAATTTCAGATCTTGTGCATTAACGTTAAACTCGTCGGGGGAAACTTCCCCCGACGAGTTTAACGAAAATACGTTGTTCCAGGCTTTTATTAATTATCGGAGGATCAATAGTGATCGCCTAAAAAGTGTCGCAAAATCAAGGTTTAATGCCTGAAATCAATACCTCATATTTTGGTATTTCCTGTCAATGCGTAAGTCCTAATCCATATTATCGGACTTTGGACAAAAAAATCCCTCGGTTCATCACCATTCGCTTTTAAACTTCGTCACCTTCATCAGGGGTTCTGGAACCCTCAACCTCAAAACCGTTCCGAAACCGTTGTTCAGAGGGACTAGTGTTGGGTTTTACGGAAATCCCTTGACAGGATAATAAGTGCGATGCCCGAGGATCACGGCGGTATCGCCGTATCGCCACAAGGGATATCCTTCACGGTTGACGACTTTGCCCTCTTTAGCTTTTTGGTCAACAGTTCTTATGTACTAAATATCTCTGTTTCGTTGGGATGTGACAGTTGTGGGTGTGCGTGGGTGGGTTAGATACGTCTCCGGGAATGATCGGATTGTTGCTCAGTGCAGGACATGAAACGACCGTTAATTTGATTGGAAATGGCGCAGTCGCATTGCTCACCCATCCTACAGAGCTTGATCGCTTACGCATAGAACCTGAGTTGATGAAGTCTGCCGTTGAAGAACTGGTGCGCTATAGTCCTACTGAGTTAATTGCAGTGGTTGTCAGCCTCGCCAGAAGAACCGGAAAAATCTGAACATTGCCACTCAATTAACCATGCTCCCACATAAGTTGACTTTCCTCAATGAGCTCCTGCGGTAGCACCTCCTTTCACTTTTTTAGTCAAAAGCAAGGCTATACCACAAACTAGCAGTGCTATGGCTATGAAGTAAAAGCAATCATTGTAGGCCATTACATAGGCCTCGCGTTGGACGGTATCGGCGATACTTTCGAGAGCTTGATTGTGAGCGGTACTAGGATCAGATCCAAGACTCATGAAGTATTGAGTCATTTGATCAATTCGCTGTAGGGTTTGAGGGCTAGAAGATGTAACAGTTTCTCCGATACGCTCCGAGTGAAATTGCTCCCGTCTAGTCAGCAGTGTGTCCAAAGCGGCAATCCCAACTGAGCCTCCTAAGTTACGCGTCATATTAAATAGACCTGAGGCTGAGCCTGCTTGTTCTTTTTCAATATTTGCCGTCGCAATGGACGAGAGCGGCAAGATCATCAGGGGTTGTCCCAGCGATCGCACAAGCTGCGACCATTTCAGTTCTTGTATAGCTGTATAGTGCGTCATGTTCGAGTTCATAAAACACGAGATCGCAAAGATGCCAAACCCAACCGCAGCCATCCAGCGAATATCAAAGCGCTGCATAAGTTTAGGTACTAATGGGATGAGAAACAGTTGTGGTACTCCCGACCACATGATCACTTCACCAATTTGCTGAGGGCTGTAATCCTGAATCTGACCGAGATACAGAGGAATAAGATAAACCGTGCCGTATAGACCAAGTCCGAGTGCCAAACCAGCTACACTGCTGATGCCAAAGTTGCGCCGGAGCAATAAACGCAGATTGATAAAAGGTTTTTTGCGGGTCAGCTCGATCCAGAGGAAAAGAGTTAGAAAAATAACAGCAACGATTGACAGTTGCCTAAGTGCTTTAGAACCAAACCAGTCCCAGCGCTCTCCTTCTTCTAAAACAACTTCCAAAGATCCTAGACCAAGCGCCATAGAAATGATGCCGAACCAGTCACCTTCCTTGAATCGATTTAGTTGGAGCGGTTGAGGATCAATGGCATACAAAACTATGGCGATTAGTAAAAGCCCTGGAAGAATATTCAAGTAAAAGTTGTACTGCCAACCATAGTTATCTGTCAGCCACCCCCCAATTGTCGGACCAATCGAGGGTGCGAAGGTGGCTGTTACCGAAAACATTGCCAGTCCAATCGGCTGTTTAGAAGGTGGTAAGGTTGTGAGTACGATCGAAAAAGCCATAGGAATCAGTACGCCCCCAGTAAATCCCTGCCCTGCACGGAATAAAATCATCTCACCAAGATTTCCGGCAAAAGCACAGCACACCGAAAAGAATATAAACAGGATGGAGTTGCCGATTAGATACCATCGCACAGAAAACACTTGCGATAGCCACCCAGTTAGCGGAATCGTCACAATCTCAGCTACCAGATAAGCGGTGGAGATCCAAGAACCTTCATCTGTGGAAGCACCTAGTGCCCCGGAAATCTGTTCCAGAGAAGAGTTCGTAATCTGAATATCCAAAACCGCCATGAATGCACCCAACATAGCGCCAAAAAGACCAATCCAGGTTTTTAGGGATACCTCATCAGACTGTGGAGATTGAGTTTGCTTGTTAACTACAGTTTTATTAGCCACACTATTTATCCCGCGAAATTGTCCAAGATAATTTTTCTCATGACTCCCAATACGGTTCGGTTAACAATGAAGATCGTAACTACCCGCCTAAAGAAAACTCTCGAGTTTGGGCTAAGCCGTTATTCGCGATAGCTGCCCTGACTGCGTTCCAGATCAGAAGTTACGGTGGATCGAGTCTTACCTTAACCGTATTGTCATGACTCCTTTTTTAAAACAGGGAGTAAGTATAATCATAGCGAGCGATCTATGTGGCAATTTCAAGGTACCTTTTTATATAATCACTAACGTTAAACATAACGATAACTTCTTTAGTTGCATATCTTATTATGTACAGTTGTAAAAATTACAGCTTCACTCTTTCAGCTTGTTTTCGTCTACTAAAAGAAATATTTTTCTGACTTTAAGGAAAAGATCTTTCACTTTCTCTAATGTATGGACAAGAGCAAACTCTATTAGTTTTTAACCAGAATTTACTATTCCCCTTCATTCTTAAATTAACAACTTGTCGAATT
>JAQYWP010001068.1 GCA_029379285.1 Rhizonema sp. PD38 | reverse complement strand
CTTTCTGACTGCTCCTTTCATCAACGGCTCAGTGCAGGTTATCTTCCAGAAAAAAGTTGCCGCCCAGGTACAGGGAAGAGTCTTTGCTTTAACTGGAGCGATATCGGGGGCTGCTGTACCGCTTGCTGCGATTATTGCTGGTCCTCTGGCTGACCATGTTTTCGAGCCAATGATGGACTTTGATGGTCCTTGGTCCAGAAACTTTGTTGGTCAGATCATTGGTTCTGGACCAGGTCGCGGTATTGGACTGCTGTTCGTGATCGTCGGATGTTCTATCTTGGTGACAGCACTTATTGGATACCAATACCCTCCCATACGAGAATTGGAAGACAATTTGCCTGATTATGATTCGATATCAGACAAAGTGCCCCTAATTGAGGGATGAGACAGGCAAGTCTCACTGCCTCTACTATACTAGCTTTTCTAATCACCGCTTTTCAAAATCTACCCAAACTTAACCACAAGTGGATAAATATGGACAATAAAAAACTCTGCGGTATAAGTTTTCAGCAATATCCACTAACGCGTTCGCTTGAAACTAGCCCGGTTTTTCAACAAGAGCGTAGTCCTTAACCAGTAGACTCCAGTTAGAAACGTTATAATACGAGTGCCTAGACTGTATGAAATTATTCAGTTTTCCCCAACCGTGCCATACGTGTTTTCTAGAATTCACCTCTAGATAAGCGGACATGGCACGTGGTAATCGTTCACTCAAGTTCATACCTCTACGAGCAATGACAATTGCCGCAGCGATCTCACTTGAAATACCATATTTTCGTGAATATTTGATCAATCCAATTAAACTTGTAAACGCTGGATTTTTCGGAATTAAGCTAATACCACGATTACTATAAATCGATTCTAACAACTCATAAAATCGCTTGTATGCCCACCCCGACAACATACGAGCATACTTTTTACCTTTTTCTCGTAACTGTGCTTTTTTAGCTGAAAAATCTAACTGTTCACAGACAATTGGACCTCAGTATTTCTTGGCTAATTCTATTAGCTGCAAACACGCGAGTGCTGACTTGTATGCTCATTGCCAAATGTATCAAGATAACCCAGGCTGTATCGATATCCTCCTCCGCTACTTATCGGTGGTAGGGTGACCAAAAACATAAGATAACCATTTTCTACAACGCTTCAGTATATGCCTTAATTCGACCTGAATCGCAATATCCTTGTCCATCATTTAACTCATAGGCTATTTGACCACAATCATATATTTAGTAATAGTGACACCAAATAGTACGCAGATTTTCTCATCACTTTTAAACACCTAGGTAAATGGTGCAATATTTGGTTCAAGATGTACTTCACAGTATTCCTCAAAGTAGCGCATACATTCAGGGTTAGCGCATCTCAAACCCTATTGACAAGGGAACTTGTTTGAATTAGGGACTGTACGTTCGCTCAGCTATGGAACGGTGAGAGGAATTAATGCCTTACTGTCTAAGGGAACAACCTGATTCTGGATCTTAATCAAGCGTATACCGTGTAATACTTGGGTGAAAGCTTTTAAATAACGGTGTATTACATGGAATTAAATTGAATTCATTCAGAGGCTGTTATTTACCTAACAAGAAATATGGTCTGAGTCGTATTTCCGTGTAATACATAGAGAAAGACGAAGATTCAGAGTACTACTAGGCTCTACGCATCATCCACTGATGTCGGTGGAAAACATGATGATTTAAGGGCGATCGCTAAGCCAGTTGAGAGCCTCTTTTGTCGCCTGTTCATAATCTTTCGCGGTTATTTTTTGTTGCTGGATCATCTCTTGAACCTTCATTTGAGAGAGGACAGCATCACTTTCTATTCCCTCAATACTACCTTTAACCTATTGCGTACAGTTGGTCTAGACTTGGGTTGGACGCAGCCGTTATCACTTCAAATTTAAAAGAGGCACTACCTACATTGACTTCTAAAACGTTCATAATACAATTTTAAATTTTGAATTTTCAATGAAAAACGCTTTCTTTCTTTCCTTGTGTCCTCGCATCTTCCATTATTCTCCCCTCAATTCCTCTACCTCACCGCTTCCACAAAATTCTACATCAAACCACATCTGTTGTTTACCAATTAACAGAGCAGGCAAAGAGCAAAAACTATTTTACACTCACCGCACCCTTAAAATGTCCATTGGTGCGAGCAAATTTATCTGCTAAAATCTGGCGATAAACAGCCTCATAACCATCAACCATATGCTGAACACTGAAATGCTTCCAGATATATTCCCGACATTCATTACGGTCTAAGTCACTCACCTTGCTAACAGCATCAACGCACTCTTCTACACTATTACAGAGGAAACCTGTCTTCCCGTGAGAGATAACTTCTTTTGTCGAACCGAGTGCCATCGCAATGACTGGCGTTCCTGCTGCCATTGATTCAATCATTACTAACCCAAATGGTTCTCGCCAAGTGATGGGGAATAGAGTTGCGACTGCACCACCCATTAATATATTTTTTTGCTCGTGGTTTGCTTCACCCAAGTATTCAATCTGCTTGCCATCAATTAACGGTTTAATTTCCTTCTGGTAATATTCCATATCAACGACATCCACCTTACCTGCAATTTTCAAGCGCCAACCTGCTTGTTCAGCAATGGCGATCGCCAAGTGCGCCCCTTTTTCTGGAGAAATTCGACCCAAGAAGGCTAGATATGGAGGTTCGTCAGGTTTGGCATAAAAATTATAACTCCCGACATCAATCCCGTTATAAACTGTTGCCACACAGTTTAAATCTAATCTCGGTTCCCTTTGTGCATCGGAAATACTCACATAAGGCAGATGCTTTGCAAACCTAAATAGCTTTTCGTTTTCTAGAGAAAATGTACCATGCAATGTATGAACTGTGGGTGTTTTCACTAGATTTGCGTATGGCAGCGATGCACATCCTACATGGGAATGAATAATGTCAAACTCTTCTGCTTTGTTATATACAGTACCCAGCTCTAACAATTCATAAATACCGTACTCTTTCACCATTGGATCGAGTCTAAGCGCTCTAGGATGAACTGATTCTAGCTTCGCCAAGCTTATAGAATCTCCCGATGCAAATAGAGTAACTTCATGTCCTCGTCTAACCAATTCATCAGTTAGAAGTCCCACTACTAACTCTGAGCCGCCATACCCTGGTGGTGGTACTCTTTCCCATAATGGAGCCACCTGAGCAATCCGCATAAAAACCTCCCGGTAAGTAAGATTTAAAATAGAAGTGACTTCTTGCTCACTAACTTTTCAAATGAATCACTCTACATAAAAGAAAGTTTGGAGACAGACTGAGATGTGAGTGCTTGATCATAACTTTAAGTCTGAACCTTTGAAA
>JAQYWP010000155.1 GCA_029379285.1 Rhizonema sp. PD38 | reverse complement strand
ATTAAACCTCAAGTCGCATTCGGTAAATTTCAAGGTGTTTTAATTTATTTAAGGGACAAGCATCTTAAAATTTTCTAGTGTATCAAAAATAATTATAAATATTTATGATTTTTTTTAACATTATGAGCTAATTTATACTCACTTAATATATTGATTTTTAATCTGTCAGATATGTGGATATAATAAACTAATATAGTATACTTAACATCTATTGGCAGTTAATGGAAACGGCAAGAAATAACCCACTAGATATACGCCACATTAGCCTTAAAGTCAGAAAGCTAATTGAGCAATACGCTATTGCAAATAACTGTACGTCGGCTGAAATGCTAGAGCGGATTATTTTGGATTGGGACGCTCACCAAAGCGGCAGCGAACGACCGCTCGGAGAAGAAGATGAATAGCTTTTTTGTACAAGCGCTTGGCGGCTCTGCTCAGTATGAGTGAGTATTTTAACTGATTGACAATCATGCGCTTTATCTTAACGTCTCACCAATAGGGGAGAACAAAAAAATCTACATCTGGCATTTGCTCCACGCCTTATTCGGGGTAAATTTGAGCTGCTAAAACTTGTTTCAAGCTAATTGCCCCAATTACTGTAACCTTTTCCCCCAGTAAAATAGTTTAAAATCATACACTCGTGGTAGGAGCGCGATCGCTCTCTAGGTTTGGCGATACTGCCAGCCTGTTCACTGTCCTACAAGGAGTGTCGTTCTCAGCAACGCTCTGTTATAAACTTCTTTAGAGAAGGATTACACGTGTAATCCTTCTCTAATTCCTTTTTCGACGATCTGAATCTTTACACAGATGATACGTGTCAGAGAAAATTTCACTACTAATGCAAGGGACTTCTACCGCTGTATTTATATTCTTATTTAGGATTATCATAAATGAGCAGATTATTAATTAATTTATCTATTTTGCTTGCTCAACCAACAGGTATAAGTATCTATGCTAAAAATATTGTTCCCTATTTAAAATCACTCAATCCCACTTTATTAACTGCTCAAGATTTTAGAGAATTTAAATGCTATGCTGTCCCAGATAATTTAACTCCTGCTCAAGGTACAAAAGGACACTTTAACCGTTTTTTATGGACACAATTCCAACTTCCACATATATATAAAGAACTTGATTCCCATCTGTTGTTTTCTCCTCAGCCGGAAGCACCTTTATTTTCCAACTGTCGTTCTGTTGTCATGGTTCACGACTTTATTCCATTACGCTTTCCCAAACGTTTTTCACCTCTAACACCTTACCATCGCTACTACATTCCCCAAGTCGTTGCTCAAGCACAACATGTGATCTGTAACTCTCAGGCAACCGCTGATGATATCATTAACTTTTGCCACGTTCCAGCCAGCAAAATAACTCCTATTCCTCTAGCACATGACGCCAACCATTTTCGATATCTTGGAGAAGATGTGGTGCGTCCTTATTATTACCTATACATTGGGCGACACGATCCCCACAAGAATCTGCACAGATTGATCGCTGCCTTCTCTGCATTACCTAGCAATGAAGACTGTGAACTCTGGTTGGCAGGACCACAAGATAAACGCTATACTCCTGTTTTGCAAACACAAGTTGAAGAATTGGGTATAACGGCTCGTGTCAAATTCCTCAATTACGTTCCCTACAGCAAATTACCTTCAATCATCAATGGTGCGATCGCCCTCGTCTTTCCCAGTCTTTGGGAAGGCTTTGGTTTTCCAGTTTTAGAAGCAATGGCTTGCGGCACTCCCGTTATTACCTCTAACCTCTCCTCTTTACCAGAAGTGACTGGCGACGCAGCTATTCTCATCAATCCCTATCATCCTGAGGAAATTACTGAGGCAATGCAACTCATAAAAACTGATGTGAAACTACGCGATCGCCTTTCCATTCAAGGGCTCAGCAGGGCGAATAAATTCTGTTGGGAAAAAACTGGACTTGCTACCTTTGAAATTTTATCACTATACCTTTGAACATATCTCCGAATTTAAGTAGATCACAAACTTTTTTGGCGTTGCAATTCGAGAATGTAGTCTGGCGATCGCTACAAAATGTGGCTCCTTTAGAAGAGTTTGTTGATGATATACTGCAATTTTTACTACATTTGCAACGTTACGATTCCGTACTTCCTACAAATATAGATGGCAAATTATCTCGCCTCATCGACTGCTTGCAGACAACTCGGTGTTTGCTCATTCTGCCTCTGTAACTTGTTGAGTCCAATTTTTGAGCGGTTTATTGAAGCATCTCCTGTAACAGGTGGGATAATCGGGTAGGCGTTAATCAACAAAAGCTTGAGCCAATATACCCAGTATCTTACCTGGCTTATCAATGAAGTACTCATCTAAGTCAATTGTGACTTTACTACCTTCTAATTTTAGGAATAACCAGTTAGTGCCGCTAGTCACGGAACCATAATAGATGGTATTGACATTATCACCATTATTATTGTTGAAGATTTGTGCGGCTATCATCGAAGCTAGACATTGACCTATACCGCCGCGAATGTCTTCTTTTTTCGCTTCGACTACAACTACAACTGGAGATCGCACTTCCAAAAGTTCATCACTTTTACTGAGAAGGAAATCGCATCTACCGTTTAACCCTCGCGCTGGGTCAATATTAAACTCAATACCTCATAGCACAAGGACTGGCGCTTCTATTACTTCGTTTAAATCACTTAATAATGGGTAAACGATACCTTCAGACCTTAACTTCTCTGTACCGCTCACTCCTAGTAAGCGATAGGTTCGGTTAAAACCAGTTTTAAAGAAGTCTGTAGGCTCAATTTCAGCAGCTTGAGAAAATACTCCTGACCTTTCTTCTCGTGTCAAACCAAATTTATTTAGTACTTCAATAAAAGTAAAATCACTGTAGCTCATATTCTTTAGGTGGAGCTTCGCCAGAATAGTTAAATTTTATCACGGTGTGGAGTGCATATAAATTTTATCCTCTAATAGTGACGTACAAGCACCTTAACAGGGGTACTTCCTTCCCATAACTTACCAATAAATCTTCAACAAAAGATATTAAGTTGCGGATTCTCTGCTCTATTTTGCCTAGTCTTTCTGGGAGTGGAAATTTTATATTGAACTCAATTGCCAAATGGCACACTGTCACGCAAGTCGAAGTTTAATGTTGTGACCGGAAACTCAGACAGAGTTTGCGATCGCCTTTTATATCATCTTGGCTGAGCGCTTTGCTGCCAAAGTCTTAGCTAGAAGTAAACACAATTTCTTATCTAAGGAGTTACCCGTGATGCCCTTTCTGGCAGGAAGGAACCTTTGGACACTGGTTCCGAGACTTTTCGGATGGCGGGTTAATAGCCTCTTTCAGTGCCATTTAGACTTTTCTCACTCAAATCGTGCGACATCGATTCGCACATTCATCCCTCTATTATACAACGCCCATAAAAGTTTGTGATCTCCTAATTTGGGAGGATGCTTTTCTGTCTTTGACTCAAATTAGAAACCCTATATTGTTAAGTACACTTAAATTTTGATACTATATAGGAAATAATTTTTACTAACCAAGCGTTTAATATAAAGCAACGTTTGCAAAATAAAGTTAGACAATCAAACTAAGTCAACTGCATAAAAGTCCTGCTCTAGACGTATTTGTTCTATGAAAGGGTACAAATTCTCAGCAATTTTTAAGTATGTAAGAAAATTGAGAATCCAGTGATATCTGTAGGGCTGTAATTTATCTGTATAAAAAGATGCTATTTTCCCAAAACTCAGCTATTAGTCTGTAACGAAGAGGTTGACGTGAAAAAACAAATTTTGAGTGTAACGATCGCAATATCAACAGTAATGTATGGTGCATTTCCCAGCTTAGCGGGTACCTTAAAAATTTCTCAAGCTGATTCAGATCCTCCACCACAACCAGTGGTGTCTGTGCCAAGTCCAAATCCAAAACCAACTTGTCCCCACCCTAATGCCTGTAGTAAGAAACCAACCTCCAGTCCATCTCCTTCGCCAAAGCCTTGTCCCTTACCGAGGCGTTGTTAAGTAGTCAAATATAGCACATATCTGACTTATTTACAAGTTGACAGAACCTTTATTTTTACTGCTGACTGCTGATTGTTTTATTGACAAAGTTTTTATCATCTGGCATAACTTTGGGATCGTTATTGAGAAATTATGCAGCTAGTAGCAAGCATTGATTCCTAAAGAACTCTGTTTCGGGGTTTTTGTGCTAGCTTTCTAGGAGTCACCGCATTCTCAGGTACTCCCTAGATATGCATAGATTTTAATCAGCGGTAAATCAGCATGACGCAGGCAGCAGCGATTACAGAAGCAATTACCAGCTTGATGGACGCAGAAACTCGGTTTGGTCTCGTCCGTGTGGAGTCTGGACAATTTTTCCAAGAATGGTCTACTGGATTACCGGAAATTATCTCAGATGAAAAAATCTCCTTAGATGTCGTGCGGCGTAGGTATCTTTATCATCGTGCCGGGGGTGATCTACTGGAAGGAACGGTCATGCTGTTGCTGGTGTCACCCCTATTAGCGCTGGCAGGATTCTACGATCCTCCTTTTAAGATTAAGGCTGAAGCCGCAGTGGCGCTGGTACTGGATGACGGTGAGGAAATTCTGCGCGGACGAATTGATGTTCTCATCTTGCAAGAGCGGTTGTGGGTGATGGTGCTGGAATCGAAAAAAACTACCCTATCAGTGTGGTCGGCACTACCGCAGGCATTGGCGTATCTGATGGCGAACCCCAACCCCAATCTGCCTATATTTGGCATGGTGACGAATGGGGATGATATTTTGTTAATCAAATTGGTACAGACAGATACACCACAGTATGACCTATCACGAGTGTTCTCTCCGTTTACGAGTGTCAGGGAACTGTACAGCGTTTTACAAATTCTCAAGAGATTTGCTCAAGTAGTTACATCTTAAACGCGCTTGGGTTGCACTTCACCGCTAATGGTTGTTTACCTAATTTAATCAAACTGGAATAAGCATAAATTCTGACGTTATCAATGAAAGTGCTTCTCAATTTAGAACAAGTAGGGAATTAATCGCTTTGTGCGTTGCCTATACGCTTCATACTGATCACCAAAGCTTTCTAGCAGCATCTGTTCCTCTTGGTCAACACGTATTGCATATGCAATACTAAAGCTAATGAATCCAAATAGACCTGCAATCGAGTTTGTCAGCAATAGTGCTTGTGCAATGCAGAGTAACAGGACAGAGGCGTACATCGGATGACGAATGTTTTGATAAACACCATTTGTTGTCAATGTGTGTCCTTCTCGAATTTGCAGCGTTGATGACCAATTTTTGCCTAAGTCGCGATGGCTGCGCCAAAACAACCATAGCGAGAGTCCAAGAGTTGCGATGCCTAATCCATTTACCCAGATTGGTAGACGGTAGTTTGCAAAATTTAACCAAGGGGATACAACATAAATCAAGGGGAGAAACAGTATCCCAATCAATACTAGAAGACGCACTACCTTCTCAGTAAGGGAATTTCTGTCATCAACAATCGTGTTTTGCTTTTGCTCTCGTTGGTAAAGAATCCTGATAATTAACCATAATATCATCCCAACTGTAAAAATGCTCTTTGAGACCAGCAGATTCATCTCACTCAGCTCCTACGTTGACTCAAATGGGTTATCCCCATTTTCCAAAAAAACACGGCGATCAACTACAGGAAATACTATTCTTTCCTACAGATTTTTTCACCACAAGGGAATACTGCGTCCAAGCTTGAAAAGAATACTCCTGCAATGTATGAGTTCCCTACACCCTACTCCCTAAAATCTTTTCAAAGAGTCGGGCGAGTGTAGGGCTGCTCAAATTGTATTTTAATTTTCTGTGCAAGAATAGATGTTGCTAGTGCTGCCAATGAAGCAAAAACTGCCGCTCCGTATAAACACAGACAATAGAAAAACATCCATGGCAAACATAACTTCTTTTTCTGGGCTTTTTATAGATGAGTCTAGGGTACTGTGTTTCATACTGAGTGATTAAAATGTATTAATTTTTCTTGGTGCGAAATGTGAGTCAACTTGCTATTTGATATATTCGCAAAAATGGCATACTCCCTCAGCGATCGCCCTTCAAGGAAAGTAACACAAGAGGGATAATTGTGGCTTTCAACCGAACAGTGGCAATGTCGGCACTCTCAGCATCCAGGCTTGAATAAATTGCTCAACCATCTTTCCCACTTATCCTCGTCATAAAAGAGCAACCTTAATACACGGCATATGAGTTGCTATTTTTGCACAAACCCTAACTACAACTTCAATCAGTCCTCACTCATAGGATTTTTGAGAACTTGCTTGTTTGTCCTCTCTCAAACATAGAAAACCAGTATGAATTGGTGGCAGGAGAAAGACATTCAACTAGAACAGAGTTTTTTATCATCTGGCATAACTTTGTCATCGTTCCTGAGATAATCATGCAGCAATTCACAAGCATTGTGAATTAAAGAATTCAGTTTCGGGGTTTTCAGTTCTTGAGGATCGAAATGCCAGAGTCTGACAGTACTGTCCCAACTGGCGGAAATAACAGTTTTACCGTCAGGACTAAAACCGACACTCACAACAGCATTTCGATGACCCAAGAACGTTTTTAGCAGCTTACCATCTAAGCTCCAGACTTTCACTGTTTTGTCTCCACTGGCTGACGCTATAGCCTTACCATCAGGAGAAAAGCTACTGCTATAGACAGTATCAGTATGTCCAATAAAAGTATGAAGTAATTGTCCGTCACTGCTCCGCCAGAGTTTAATAGTTCGATCAGCACTGCTTGAGGCAATCATTTTACCGTCAGGACTGAAAGTGACACCTAAGATCCACTGATTATGTGCAGGTATAGTTAAGAGCAGGCGACCTGTTGAACTGTCCCAAAGTTTGATGGTATTGTCTGCACTAGCTGAAGCTATAGTTTTACCGTCTGGGCTGAACGTGACTGCATAAACCTCTGCCTCATGTCCTTTCAAGTCTCGAATCAATGTGCCACTACTTGTCTGCCAAAGTTTAACGATGTTATCTTTACCAGCAGTCGCAATAATTTTACCGTCGGGACTGAAACTGACTTTATCGACTTCATCAGTGTGCCCAGCTAGAGTATGGAGCAAAGTAGCGTCACTTGTCCGCCAGAGTTTAACGGTTTGATCGGCACTCGCTGAGGCAAGAGTCCGACCATCCGGCGAAAAGGCGACATTATAGACTGTACCTTTGTGCCCCAACCAGTTATTGGGTGAAGTTCCGTCACGCCGCGACAATCTGATTGTACCATCCAAACTTCCCGAAGCGATCGTACTTCCGTCAGGACTGAATGTCGCACTATTGACGCCAGCACTATACCCTGCCAAAATTTCCAGCAACGATCTATTCGGCTGCTGCCAAAGTCTAATGGTTCCATCCACACTAGCCGAAGCAATCGTCCGACTATCAGGACTAAAACTCACGCCACTCACTCCACCAGTATCCCCTTTGAATGTTTCTAATTCTACACCGTTATAACTCCAGAGTTTAACAGTGTTATCAGCACTCGCTGAGGCAATAGTCCTACCATCGGGACTGAAAGCGACAGCCAAAACCGAATCGCTATGTCCGGAGAGAGTTGTAATTAAGTGACCATCACTACTACTCCACACTTTAACAGTGTTGTCTCGACTTCCTGAGACAATTGTTTTACCATCAGGGCTAAAAGCTATACTGTTGATCCAATCATTATGCCCGGTGAGTGTTCTCAATAAGTGACCATCACTACTACTCCAGAGTTTAATCGTTTTATCCTCACTACCGGAGGCAATAATTTTGCCATCTGGACTATAGCTGACGCAAATCACGCCATCAGTATGCCCTTTGAGTGTTCTCAATAAGCTACCATCGCTGGCATTCCAGATTTTGACAGTTTGATCGGCATTGGCGGAGGCGATCGCTTTGCCATCAGGGCTGAACGTTGCTGCTGTTTGGCTATTGACTGCAATCGTTCTCAACAGCGAACCGTCACTCACTCTCCAAAGTTTAATTGTCTTGTCAACACTAGTAGAGGCAATAGTCTTACTATCAGGAGCGAAGCTGATACTTGAGATAGCGTTGCTATGTCCGGTGAGCGTATTTAACAATCTACCATCACGACTCCAAAGTTTGATTGTCTTGTCTAATGAAGCTGAGGCAAGTAATTGCCCATCAGGACTAAAACTCACACTCACAACCCCAGCATTATGCTTTTCTAAACGGTTGCGTTCTTGAATTTCATTAGTGATTTGCCCAAGCGCATTTATCGTCACCGACTGGATATGTGCTGGTACGCTAAATGTCTTCTGGATTTGTTTTCCTGCTTTGACACTGGCTATCAATGCTTCAAGCTGCTGATTGGATGCAAGGTTAGCTTTGGATGAGGAATTTAAAGCTTCAATTTCTCTCATTTGTGCTTCTCGTCCTTGCGAGTAAGCTAAAATACCAAAACCGCAAGCTGCTATTCCCAAAGCACTCAGGGCAACAACAGCCTTTTGGGCTTGTCTCAATCTTCTTTTTTCCTGTAATTGTTGTCGTTGTCTTTCTGCCAAACAAGCTTCGATGAAACATTGCACATCAGCAGAAAGTTCATCAGTCCACTTAATATAAATATCTTCTGCCTCTGCCAACCGCACTCCCTGTAACAAAAAATCAGATTGCTGATCGCTTTGCAACCACAGCCGTGAAGCTTGTTCAATTTGCCTTTGTTTGCGCAAGCGATCGCGATTTTCCTCCAACCATGAGCGTAAAATCGACCAATGTTGAATCAAGATTTCGTGAGCAACTTCGACTGTGACTGCTTCGGGTTGCAACACAGAAGTCTGAGTATTGGCAACATCTGTAGAGAACTTCAGCGGTTTCTTACTGTCTTCCGCCTCTCCTTTGGATAAGAACATTAAGCTTTGCTCAGTTGTACCACCACTCCAAGCTTTGAAGAAAGTAGAATTAGGTTGTTGGGATGGAAGTTCTCCCTCTCCCTCTGCCCCCTTCTCCTCCTCCACATTCACGACAATTAACTTAGCAGCGATTAACGCATTCAGCGTTCTTTCTACTAACTCGTCCGGATATTTTTTCACGATCAACTCTGATTTGAATACCCGTCGCCGAGTATCTTCAGTACCTTCACCAAGCTGTGTCAGAGATAGAAAAATCCATTTAGCACATTCTTTAGCTCCTGGGTCTAAACTATTGTATACAGCCTGACACGATCTCTCTAATGCTCCTTTGATTCCACCGAGTTGCTCTTGATACGCTTGCAGTGTTAACTCACCCGCCACGCGATGTTGCCACAACTGCTCTAAAACGAATTCTAGTAAGGGTAAATCTCCTACTGAGTGGTTAAGTTCCCGCAACAAAACTTCCACCAGTTCTGGTTCTACTTTTAACCCGACTTTTTCGGCAGGGTTAAGAATAACACGTCGGTAGTCACTTATATTTAGCTTTCCTGACACTAAAACACTGGACTCCTGTAAAGCAAGAGCCAGTTCTGGTACTGTTAAACAGGAGGCAATGAAGTCTGTTCGTAAAGTGATCACTAACTTGAAGCGATCAGATGCATACTTCACCGCGCCCAACACGAGTTCTAAAAAACGCTCTCTGTCTGTCTTGGAAGCAAGAGTAAATAATTCCTCAAATTGATCTATCACCAGCACGACAACTTCGTGAGGCAGACTGCGTATCCAGTAAACAAATCCCTCAACTTCAGTAAAGGGATCAACAGAAGAATTGCCTCCTTGTCCCTGCATCCTGTTCTTAGCTCCCAGCCGTTGCGCCAAAGCTTGCAGGGGACGTGTTCCTGGGCGAATGCTTTTGATCCACCACTGTTCGCTGTGGGGAATTTGTTTACCCAGTCGTAGTGCTGGAATCAGCCCTGCTTGGACAACTGAAGATTTCCCGCTCGCTGAAGCACCGACGACGGCAAGAAATGATTTATGGGTTAGTTGATTAATTAACTGCTGAGTGAGAATCTCTCTACCGTAAAAATACCGAGAGTCATCCTCACAAAAAGAACTTAAACCCATGTAAGGACAGACGCCGAGATCCAATCCGGTTTGTGCTTCGCGATGTGCTTCAGTTTTTGCCTCAAGAATTTCTATAATCCCTTGTACACCCGACGAAAGCCAGACGTGGAAGGGAATATTGCTACCTGCTAAGGAGAGTTGCAGTTGTGCGATCGCACCAGCTGCGGACAATCCAGATGCGGCTGTTGTGACTTCTAAAGTCTGTAGCAAAGTTTGAGCAAACTTTTCTGGTTCTTCTGGATGAGAAGCGCAAGCAATTAAACATTGTCCTTGTTGTGAGTCAGAAAGTAAATCATCTACCCAATCTTGTAAGGCGACTCTGTGAGATTCTCGCCTTTTCAAAGAGTGGTTGGGAGAAGAATGTGTCAGGGCAAGAGGACAATCCAAAATAAGAATTAGTTTAGCGCGACAAGAACGTAGTTGCTGCTTTAACCATGAGCGCTTAATCCGGATATCCTCGCCTAACACCAATCCTTCCCAAGCTTCAGTTTCTTCTATTCGCCCCCGAAGATAAAGGAGAACGGTATCTGAAGAAGGCGAATGTAAATGACGGGTGATCGCTTCTCTAACATCATGAGCCGTCGCCTTTGTTGCTGACAAGTACTCCAGTTCAAAACCTCTATCACTTCCTAAAACCTTGCTAATCTCTAAAGTGACTTGGCTTCCTGAAGTTCCCTCCACGACTAATCCAACGCGGTGGCGATTGACTCCCACAACTTTAGACGATTTGGCTCCTACAATTAATTCTCCGACTCCTTCCACAATTCTCTTAGGAGTTTGGAGAGGATATTCGCTAAAAAGCTGAGTGTCTCCCTTACTTCTTTTCTGCTGATTAATTAACCGTAACTGTTGATTTGTTTTATCTATATATTGTAAAGTTTGATGATAGACATATCGATATAAAGTATCTGCTGAAATTAAACCTTGAGAATCGGCGGCTTCACCACGCAATCCCTGCATTAAATAATAAGTAAATACTCCATGTCGTAGTTCCGGAAACTCCCAAGAGCGTTGATTGAGATCGCAAGAAAGCAAAGCATAAAATCGTCTACTTTTAGCTGCCTGCTGCAACACTTCTACAAATTGCTGTGTCGGATTCACT
The DNA here is from genome assembly GCA_029379285.1 of Rhizonema sp. PD38. Lineage (GTDB taxonomy): Bacteria > Cyanobacteriota > Cyanobacteriia > Cyanobacteriales > Nostocaceae > Rhizonema. Next base: position 1,004 of record JAQYWP010000155.1, on the reverse strand, counting down.
AACAATTCTGCTGTTGCCCCTTGGAGAGTCATTACACCACTGTGACAAGCATCTAACCAAACTAACTGAGTTTGGGCAGCACAGTTTTTTAATAATTGTAGTAATTCCTGTACAGCTAAACCTGTATCGAATAAATTAGATTTTTGTGTATCTGCTAGGCATAAAAATGCTTGCTGTGTGTTTGGTTCTACTATTCCATGCCCGGAAAAATAAAATAAAATAGTATCAATAGGTTTGGCGATCGCCGTAATTTCTTGGAGAGTGGTACGCACACTCTTTAGTAAAGGTGGTTGGTGAGCTGAATCGTGGTAAACTTTTAGCTCTTTTTGCGGAAATTGTGCCGTAGCGTCCATTAAGGCTTCTGCCAACCCCTGACAATCGACTGCTGAGTACTGTAGGTTGGGGAGTTGCTCATCCTGATACTGATTTACTCCCACAAGTATCAGCCACAGGTTAGCTGTAGCTGTTTGTTTGATTTGAGTAGAGCGACTGGTAGCGACACCAACTGGGCACATATCAATTCGGGTTTTGAGATTTGGGATTTGGGATTTGGGATTTGGGGTAGACTGCTCACCGTTACCAAGAGCATAAATGCAAAAACGCAGATTGTTTGGCAGTTTGTCTTAAAATAGGATCTAGGAAATTTACAATTGTTTATAAGTTAAATAATGTTCACTTTCCTTATGTTATGCAGTTTGACCCGAAGTAAAATCTAAAAAAATTACAAAACGATATATTAGAGCTAATTTTTGGTGTTTAAACCAGAAGGAGGTAGGGAGCAGGGGAAGAACGATTCTTAACTTTGTTGCCTCCTGTCTCCTAACCGCCGAAATCTGCTTCTTGATTCGTGTATTAAGGTTGTGGGGGTGTACTCTAAGGCTGAACCCCTCCACTCATTCTATAGGTCGGTTCGCTAGTTTTATGGATTCTCGAAGCAACATTGTAGAAATATTTTCGACTTTTTTGGTATTTGCTGCCGATCGCTGTATTGGTTGGACAAAAGA
>JAQYWP010000154.1 GCA_029379285.1 Rhizonema sp. PD38 | reverse complement strand
TTTGTTACCTTCATATCGTCAGGGTTAAGGACAAAAACAAACTGACCGTTTGGTCCATTCTGAACGGCTTGCGAGGCAACGACGGTAGCATTCGGGATTGTAGTTAGTTTTAGTGTCGTATTGACGTATTGACCAGGCCACAGTTGCCCTTGAGTGTTATTAAAATTGCCCATAAGTTTTATTGTGCCAGTTCCGTTATCAATCGTGTTATTGACAAATGCCAAAACACCCTGTATTGGAGGAGCATTATTGTTGGGTAATGTAACCTCCACTGTCAGCTTGTTATTCTTACTGTATTTTTGAATATCTGGTAGATTTGCCTCAGGAACGGAAAAGGAAACCTGAATCGGGCTAATCTGGGAAATGCTCAAAAGAGGATTTGTACTATTAGCTGTCACCACGTTGCCCTGAGTTACAAGAATGTCACCAGCACGACCGTTGATTGGAGCATAAATTTTAGTGTACGATAATTCGACTAAGGCATTGTTTAATGCTCCTTGGTCTGAACTGACAACTCCCTCACCATTTTTGATCTGGGCTTGATCCACCTTTGTTGCAGCTTGGGCATTGGCGATCGCTTCTTTGTCTGCCTGAAGAGTTGCTGCTGTTGCCAGAGCATTAGTAGAATATTGCTGAGCTTGATCTTTACTGACCGCACCCTGAGCTAACAAGCTGTTATAACGCTTGCCTTGTGCCTGCGCAAATTGTGCTTGTGCTTGATCTCTGAGAAGATTTGCTTGCGCTTGTCGCACCACGGTTAGATCTTTGGCTAACGTCGCTCTGTATTGCAGTACCTGTGCCATGTCTTTAGCCAAAGTTCCCTTTGCCTGTTGGATAGCAGCTTGCTGTGTGCGATCATCCAGCGTAAACAGGAGTTGCCCTTTTCGCACCATCTGACCCTTTTGAAAGTAAACTCCAGTGATTCTGCCACCTACTTGAGGGGTAACCGATACGGTAGATTCTGCTTCGACATGACCGAACGTCGGCTGCAATTGCACTGGAACTGTTTTCTGGAATGACTTTGCCACAGTCACGACTGGTGTCATTTGTCGCCCCCTACCTCCAGATCTTCCACTAGTTTTTTGGGGTTGTTTGCTGCTCATGGTGTGGATACCCACATAACCCAACCCCGTAAGCAATGCCACACAGACCAAAACAACACCAATTCGCTTACTTGATGGAGGATTTTTTTCTGATGGAGGATTTTCTTTAAATTCCCGGTGACTCTCCGTTAAACTTTCATGATGAATCTGGTCGCGCAAGCTCTCATCGGTAATTTTGTCTTGGGTAATTTGGTCTTGCATTAATAGCCTCCCGTAGGTTTATATTGGTAGTTGATGGCGAAATCTCCACATTCGCATTCACAACATCAATTTTATTCATTGAAATAAACCTTCACATGTAGTAGAAGTCATAGATTAGTAGTAAAAAATTACTGGAATTGGTATGACTTTCTTCCTAGTCGAGAGGATATAAATCAGTAGAAAGTCATCTATCGCAACTGAAGATAAATTTGTTAAATAAATTGAGGAGCATCTCTGCAACGTCTATATTATCTTAATTATTTAAACTCCATTTTTAGTATCACATGTTACATTTTTCTCAGTTGAAATTCTATTCAGAACAGGTAAGCAAACTTAGCGCACGTCTCCCTTTCTCCCCCTCTCCTTCACTCCCCATGATTTACCCATTCCCTAAATCGTTTCGTCTGTTGCTTTATCTAGAGTGGCTGTTGTTAGTCACAGCAGTGTTCATGGAAATCTGGTTACCGTTTGAGTTGTCCTGGGAATTGCTGCTACAAGTTCTGACGATCGCAGCCTTCGGTTTGATGGGTTTAAGACTACCTACGGAAAAATTGCCAGCAAAATTATTGTATACCATTGGGGAATTCGGCTTAATTTTATTATCAACAACTCAATATGGTTTATCAACTCGCGCCGTTTTCCTGCTATGTCTAGTACTCGTTATGCGAAGTTGCTTGATTTTCCAGCGTGCAGGGCAATTAACTGTCTTGGTTTTAGCGTTCTTGTGCTATGGAACGCTAATGCTATCAAAACCGATTATACCAGAGAAATATAAAGTCGCTGTCTGGGATTGGCGGTTGAGTTCCGTATTGTTGTTTAGTTTGACATTGATATTTGCTTTATTATTGATTAATGCCTTGCTTGCAGAACGGCAAAGTCGAAAGCAGTTGCAGATCGCCCATCAAGAACTAGAAATAACCCACGAACAATTGCGACATTATGCACTAAGAATTGAAGATCAGGCAACTTTACAGGAACGCAACCGAATTGCCCGCGAAATTCACGATGGACTTGGACACACTTTAGCAGCCCAAACCATTCAGATTAATAACGCCTTGCTATTCTGGCAATCGAATAACGACAGGGCATTAACCTTTGTCAAACAGGCAAAGCAGTTAGGATCTGAAGCGTTACTAGAAATCCGGCGATCTGTCTCAGTGTTGCGATCAAACCCCCTGCAAGGACAAACTCTTGACTCAGCTATTGAAAAGTTGCTGAAGGACTTTCAGCACACTACAGGGATTGAACTATCTAGCAAAATTCATTTACCCCTATCTTTAACGACAGAAGCAAACACAACCCTCTACCGGATTGTACAAGAATCGCTGACGAATATTTACAAACACGCTCACGCAACATCTGTCATTGTTGAAGTGATTGAGCAAGTTGGGATGCTTAATCTTTCCATTGAGGACAATGGTGAAGGGTTTAATCCAACTCAAAATACCACTGGTTTTGGACTCCAAGGGATGCGAGAACGGGCAGTGGCGTTGAGTGGACAGTTCCATCTCCACAGTCAACCAGGAAAAGGTTGCCGCATCTGTGTTTCTTTTCCACTATCCAATCTGTTGTTTTGAAATTTGTCGTTTGCCAATTTAACTCCTCATTCCCCACTCCCTATTTCCAATTCTTTGTAACCTGTTTGTGGATCATAAGTTCTCAGAAAGGAGTATTCTTCACCGAGCCCAATAACTATTTCGGCAGTTGTGTAAATGATGCATCCATCAACGAGATGTCCGCCAATGGTTTTGCCTTGTTGATCTGCTAGGGCAATGTGCAGGTGTACGCCTGTCGTTGCTATTATGCCATTCAGAGAAAGGATTTCAAATTTTTCAGTTAATACTGTATTAATTTCTTGATTTGCAAAGCGAATTGCTGCCTGTTTTAAGCTACCTATTGTAGTTAGTATAAATCCGGCTTTGATATTTTCTTTTTTTGCAAAGTTACTTAAATTTTGTCTTAGATCTTCGTTTGGTTTTAGTCTGAGAGCAAGGATTTTCATTAAATGATGAATTGGATGTAAACCAGTAATTATACAGTTGCTTGTGTCAATTAGTTTTCTTAGAATGTACTAGCAATCAGCAAATATTGCTTGTAGACGTTAGCCAGTATATATAAAGCTCTACACAACTGCCTCATAGCTGAGCGCTTCTTTATGTAATATTTTATACTAAAATATTGGATTGCTCAATATGTCAGACTTTCCGTTTCAATGCAAAAGTTTAAAAGAACAAGTTGAGTCTATATTACTACTTTTACAGCAAGAGCCATCTTTACGTTCTCACGACGTGACGCCGGTGCAAACTTCCCTAAATAAGGCGATCGCCCCGAAGTTTGAGATTGTCTTTGCAGGTGCATTTAGTGCGGGTAAATCTATGCTGATTAATGCACTGCTAGAACGGGAATTGCTGTACAGTGCAGAAGGGCACGCGACTGGCACCGAATGCAAAATTGAGTATGCTGAAGTTGATAAAGAACGAGTTGTTTTAACGTTTTTGAGTCAAGCGGAGATTCGCGCTCAAGCAGTTTCTTTGTGTCAGCAGTTGGGATTTGCGACAGGAGTGAATATCAACGAAGCTGAAGTTACTAAATTACTGCTTCAAGGATGTGAAACTATTCTTCAACAGGAGGGTGGTGAAAGTAAATCGGAACGCGCAAAACAGGCGAAGGCTTTGATATTATTGCTTGAGGGGTATAAAGCGAACAGCCAACATATCTACACTGTGGATAATGCCACATACTCGATGGAGCAGTTTAACTTTTCTAATCTCAAAGAAGCTGCGGGTTATGCACGTCGTGGAAGCAATAGTGCGGTTTTGAAGCGGATTGAATATTACTGCCATCATCCTCTGTTGCAAGATGGTAACGTCATTATCGACACGCCTGGTATTGATGCACCCGTGGAAAAGGATGCACAATTAACTCATGCTAAAATCCAGCACCCAGATACTTCAGCGGTTGTTTGTGTGCTGAAACCTGCTGCGGCTGGTGATATGACGAAGGAAGAAACGGAACTTTTGGAAACGATGCGGGGGAATTCAGGGATACGCGATCGCGTGTTTTATGTCTTTAACCGCATTGATGAGACTTGGTACAATACTCAACTCAGGCAACGTCTGGATGAGTTGATTAGTGGGCAGTTTCGGGATACAACGAGGGTTTTTAAAACGAGCGGACTGTTAGGATTTTACGGCAGTTTGATTAACCAGACAAGTGGACAGGATCGGTTTGGTTTAGATTCTGTGTTTGCTGAAAGTGTCAAAGATACAAATGGTAAGGAAGAAACACCACAGTTTGTGAATGAGTTTCTTCGCTATTGTGCCAACTCTGGTAAGCTTTCGCCAAGCAGTTTTCGCATTTCTGTCAACAGCTATGAAACTCCAAATCAGAACTATGTCCGGATTTTAGCTGAACAGGGAAAGCCATTAATTAATCAGATTATTCTTGACAGTGGCATCAAGGAATTTAGAACTGCCATTAAACGCTATCTTACTGAAGAAAAGCGTCCGCAGTTATTTAAAAATCTGGCTGATGATATGTCAGATATTTGTATTAAATTAAAGAAACATTTTCTAGGTTTGCAACGGGATTTAGACAGTCAACCACAAGAAATTGAGGCGATGAAGGCGCAGGAGTTGCACCGTCTCAATCAGCAAATACAGCAAGTTGGTAATGACTTTCGTTCTTCAATTAAAGAAGAAGTGAACAAAGTGATCACAAACGACTGCAATACTTTTGAAGCAGATTTTCGACAACTGCAATCGCGGATGACTCGTCGTTTGGATGAGTTGTTAGATAGTTTTTCTGTGAGAAAAGCTTATCAACGTGCGACTTTCAGTCATCCTCGCAATGCAACAGCACCTTTAATCGCTATTTTAGTAGAGGCGCTTTATGATTTGGCGAACCAGTTGGAAGATATTTTAGTCGAGTCTTGTCAGGAATTAGTCGCCAATCTTTTCCAAAGATTAATTGAGAAGATTCGCAAGTCAGAATACTATCGTCAATTATATCGTTTGCTTGGCAATGATGGTGGTGTTGAGCAAGAGTTGAATTTGTTGGAGAAAGAGGTTTCCCAAGCTTTGGCGAGTGCAGCTAGGGTGGAATGCGATCGCTTTGTCAGAGAAAGCCCCAGATTTTATGATGAAAACACTTTTTCAGTTTACCAGTTCCGGCAAACACTGTTGCAAACTTCCCAAGCTTACGATTGCGAAAGCATGGTGGAAGCGGAATCAGCAATTAAGCAGTTACTTAAGTTAGATTTTGAACCAAAAGTTTCCCAAACCATCCGCAAGAATTTTCGCCAAACCATTAACCAAACTTTGACAACTCAGTTGTTACCAATGGCAGAGCGGCAAGCTGAGGAAATTTTACAGCATTACCCTAAAGCACGTGCTTATTTAGAGCAAACCTTAGAGAAGGAAGCTGAGGAAAAAATTGTACATAATCGGCGGTTGCTGACTGTGGTAGATAAAAAGATTGAGAATTACAATTCAGCCGTAAACGGGATTAATAGTTGTTTGCAGGCAATACAATTATACGAGCATTTGTTACCTGTCATTGGGCAACTTGATGCAGAAGTTGTTGATCTGACTTCTGCAAGTAATGGTTTTGTTGAGGCAAATAACGCTTGTGAGGTTGCATAGTTACCACTTGTAAAGGCTTCTACAGCCCGAAGTTTACTAGAAGTGCCGTCTTCTGGAAAAAATAGAGTCTCCCCTTTACTGATGGCATCTTTCGCAAGATCATGATTGATATTGGTCGAATTGCCAAGCAATGAATTAAGGATTTTACGATCGCCTAAACTCACTCCTGCAATCAGGAGAAATGCTGCGAGGATGTAGACAATCGGGGGTGGAGATTTTTTTCCTTTCGTGGGATTAGCAGTCATAAGTGGATTCTCCTAGGCTCTGGTTAATGGGTCTGAGTTACTTTTAGTCGTTGCAATCGTTGCTCAATTTCGCTATCCAGGTTCATCTGGTCAAGATCAACCTGAAGCTTTTCAACAGGATTTTCAGAGAGTTCTTGAAAGGCATGAGCTTGCAAATTATGTCCTTCGATCGCGGCTTGCGCTTCCTTAAACTGATTGCGGGCGGAGCCGATTTTTAATTCACCATTTATATCTGTAATGATTGCTAAAGCCTCGTTCACTTGGTTCAGGGATTTGAGCGTTTGCATTTGTATCTGGTAAGATTCCAACTTTTGGCGCTCCTGATACAGCTTGTCTTTCAGGCTTTGCACTGCTTGCTCTGCTTGCCTAACCTGGTTTTCAAATTGTGGTAATACCCTTTCGATGTGAATTGCGCGTGCTATCGCGAGTCGAGCAGCTTCTTCATCTCCTTGCGCGAATGCTTGATTGGCTTGCATCTCCGATCTCTTTGCATCAGCTTGACTCTTGACATACTGTTGTTTTGCCTGTTCATAGGCAGCAACAGCTTGGGCAACTGATTTTGTCAGTTGAGAAACCAATTGTTGCATCTCCTGTAGCGATGCTTGCGCCACTTCTACCGCAATTTTTCCGCCTGCTTCAATGGGTTTACCCCAAAGCCAATTCCAAAATGCCTGCACGACTCGTCCGGCGCGATCGCCCATTAACCCATAAAGGATTGATTGCTTCATAGTTTTTCCAAAGTTTTGATGGTTTCAACAACGGTCATATTTTTGCCACAAGGTAGCATACGCTTGACTCAAGCAGAGGTGAGCTTAGAAGATCTTAGATAGAGCAACGCTTTGATAGATTGCCAGAGTGGGATTGCTAGCGTATGGAATAGGAAAGTCAAAATGATGGATAACCCCAACGCCAGTATCAGATGCAAGAGGGATTCGGTGTTTAATAAAGTGGGAAAGTCTTGCTTTTTTGCTAGCCAGACCGCGATCGCAGGCGAAAACGCTAACAGATACAGGGGCACAGTTAACACTCCAGTGCCGAACAAGGTGCAGCAGATGGTGAACATATGCGGCTTTGATCGCTCCTGACTGATGTGTAACGCTTGCCTGACGTTACAATCTTCGATCGCAATCACCAAATTTACCAAAAACCACTGCGCTATAACCCAGATGTTAATCGCAATGCTTAGCCCCAAAACCAGCCATTCGCCCAAAACCAGCCATTCACCCAATCTGGATGTCAGATGCCCTATAACCGTAAGCACACCATTGATATAGACCTCCGCTAGCCAGAATTGCCAAAACCGAGATCGGAGGTGGCGCAGATTAGCCCGAATAGTTTCCGGCTGTCCTATTGGTATAGATAAGTACTTACGCCAAATTCTGTGTTACCATAGTAGAGAGTATACAAGTTTAATTTATTCTCTCAAGCCTTCGGCAATGGTGACAATTCGAGCTTCCGAGCAGGGGCTGATTCAGGTCGATCAGGTTAGACGACGAAGAGGCTGGGATAAACAGTCTGCAATTTGGTATAGTATGGTGCCAACTTCGCGAGCGACGCTCAAACGCTTCTGGCGAGGAGAGGCGATCGAGCAAGGCACCTTCATAGCCATCTGCCAAGCCGTGGGCATCACCGATTGGGAAGCGATCGCTGAGTCAGATGATGTAGTTCACGAACTCCTGCTTTGCCTGGACACCATGCCTGATGTGCCGCTATTTTTTGGGCGCACCGATGCTTTGGCACACTTAACAAACTTGAGCAGTCAATGTCGTGTAATTGTGATCTGGGGCTTTAATGGCATAGGGAAAACATCGCTCGTGGTGGAGTGGATTGAATCATTTATTCGCTCAGGCGCGGCGGAAAACCGATTTGAGGTGATTTTCTGGCGATCGCTCCAGTACAATCCATCCCTGGAAATCCTAACTCGAAGTTTAGCTGAACAATGCAATGAGGATCCTGAAACACCGATTCTTACCGTATTGCAGCGTCATTCTGTACTACTCATTTTAGATAATTGGGAAGCCCTGCTGGGTGGCGCATCCGCCGGAACCGTAGCAGCTGAATTTGACGGATTCAGTTATCTCCTCCAAAAAATAGGACTCGCTAGGCACAATAGCTGCGTCATTGTGATTAGTTGCGAGAAGCCATCAGAATTAGCCTTACTAGAAGGAAAACCGTCAATCCAATCCTATAAACTAGCTGGAATGGAGCAACAAGATGCGTTCCCACTACTCCAACATCGTGGACTGCCACAAGAACCCGCTGCATGGGAAACCCTGATTCAACTCTATCGTGGGAATCCATTGGCATTGAATATGATTGCCAGTCTAATTCAAGATGTTTGCCAGGGATCAGCAGCAAAATTTTTAGAAATGAAAACCATTGTGGTACATAAACTCGATAATGTATTGGCTGAACGAATTCGATGCCTACCCACAACCGAATTAAAAATTCTGAGGATTCTGGCACAAATCGGGCAACCAACATCAAGGGAATCACTGTACCAGCGGGTATCATCTGAAATGAGTCAATCGCAGTTGCTAGAAATTGTCCTCTCCCTGGAACGACGGTGCTTGTTAGAAATTCTTTCCGCAGAAACGACACTATTCGCCTTAGCGCCAATTATTCAGAAATATGTAAATTAACATTTACCTTTGCTTTGATTGCTCGGAAGTATGTATGTCAGTAAATGTCAAATCATCTCTAACTGCAATGTCATATTGTCCCAATCCTGATTGCGAAGACCGAGAGAATTTACACACAGCAAAAGTGTGTGGAACTTGCAAAACACCTTTACTAATTCACAATCGCTACCGCATCATTTGTCACCTTGGCAAAGGAGAAAAAAAGCCCACAGAAATCTTCCTTATTCGCTGCCTAAACACTCAACAGCAGTTTGTGCTTAAAACGTTAATTAGCACAGATGACAAAATAAAAGAGCTTTTCCAACGAGAACAACAACTGTTAAAGAAATCTGACAATGAAGGCATTCCCCGTGGGCATGATGTATTTTCTATTTCGCTAGCTAATGGCAAAGAGATTCCCTGCCTAGTGATGGATTTCATCCCAGGAGAAAACCTCGATGAATGGATTAAACGTGAAGGTGCCATCACACAAGAGCAGGCGATCAATTGGCTCAAGCAATTACTGAATACGCTGCATGAGCTTCATCAGCAGAGCATTGTTCATCGGGATATTAAGCCCTCTAATATCATGCGAAACCCAGATGAGAATTTGCCATATGGAAAATTGGTGTTGATCGATTTTGGTGCCATAAAACAGATCAAGCCAACGGAAGCAGGCAGAATTACTCGTTCCCCGGACAAACCTCCGTCCAATCTGAGGGTAAAATATGGTGGCACCAAGCAGATCGAGTCAGCAGAACCAAGCACAGTGGTTAGTTCCAAGGGTTACACTGCACCAGAACAGGATGAAGGTAAAGCAGTGCTGCAATCCGATTTCTACGCCCTGGGAAGAACTTTTATGCATCTGCTGAGGGGATATAACTCCAGCGAACCTTTTGTCTCTGAACATCCGATCTCGCGAGATTTGCACAAACTATTAGGCGACATGGCTGCTGAGGATATTCACAATCGCCCAGCCAACGTGCAAATTATTCAGCGACGATTGCGAAGAATTGAAGAGGAACAAGTTCGTCAACGGTGGCAACAAATTGGTCTAGGGTTCGGCATTGGCGTGCTGTGCGGGGGCATGGCGATGATTCCATTGATGCGCCAGATCAATTGGGAAATGGAAGTTGATCGCCTATTTCCCAAAGCTACCTGCGATCAAACCTTGCATGATCACATCAGTTGCGGTGAGGAATCTTTACTTCAAGAATCTGACCTGGAAAGCTTTGTAGGCAAGCGTGTTGCTGAAAAAGCGTCAGAAGTTAAAAAGGAAGGAATTCAACATATTGGCAAGCATGAATGGCAACAAGCAAGACAATCTTTGCAACTCGTTTGGGAACAAACTAAAGATCCAGAAACGCTGATTTATTTGAATAATTTGAAAATTCAGACGGAACCAAAACTTCAGCAGAGCAAAGGAGCGATCGCCGTCGTCGCTCCTTTAGGGGGCGGTAGTACTGCTGCTGCTCGAGGCTTTAATATTTTGCGGGGCATTGCCCAAGCACAAGACGAGGCGATTCAGGCTGGATTTGGATTGCAGGTGGTTTTAGTCGATGATCAAAATGATTCTCGAATGGCTCATCAACTGGCGAAAGAGTTGGTGCGCCGCAAAGAGATTCTTGCAGTGATTGGTCATCATGTTAGCGATGCCACGCGGTCGGCGTTGGAAGTTTATGATAGCGCTGGCATGGTGCTGATTTCACCCAGTAGCACCTCTGAGGAGTTAGCAACCTATACGCTAAAAAAGCACAATATTTTCTTTCGCACGGTTTCTAGCGATCGCGCCACCGCCACGTTCATGGCTTCTTTTCTACTCAATCGCACCAAGGCGCGAAAAGTTGCAGTGTTTTACAATCCCGATAAATCCTATAGTCGATCGCTAGCGGGTGCCTTTAAGGAAACGTTTCAAGCCTTGCAAGGCAGCATCGTGAATGATGAAACTGGACAGTTTTATTTATCCTGTACGGGTGCCTCCTGCCAACGTCCAGAATTTAAATTGGCTGAAGCCACTCACTATGCCAAGCGCCAGGGTGCAGAAGCTTTTGTAGTGGTGCCCAATGTGGCAGAAAGTCAGTCGAATGCCTTCAGCGATGCGATCGACATTGTGCGATCGGCTGGCAAAAAAACCTGGGTGATTATGGGCGATGCGATGGCGGGAGAAGCCCAGTTACTTGATGATCATGTGGTCAATCACACCGTCATCGCTTCACCCTGGAACCTCAATCAGGCAAAGAATTCTAAGTTGGTGAAATTCTGGCAGTCTAGTTCAGCCCCCCCACCTTATCGACAACCTTCCTGGTACGTTTATACTACTTACAATGCGGCACAAATGTTAATTACGGCAATTCAGCAGCATCCAGAACAGCAGATTGATCGCATAATCTTGCGGGAACGACTGGCTGCACCAGGATTTTCGGCAAAAGGAGCATCTGACGAAATTGTACGATTTCGAGACGGGACGGGTGAGCTACAAAAACCGCAAGTCTTCTTAACTCAGGTTATGCAATGCAGAGGGCAGGTTGTGTTTCAAACTCTGGAGCAAACGGGCTGCCCTTAAGTTTTGGGAGATGCTGGAATGTCAAATTTATCAAGGGTAATGACATAAATCTTATTAAATAGTTCACAATAAAATTAGTTTGTTCTTTTTGTAACCTTATGCAGAAAAATTCTACCCAAAAATTTTATCAGACTACAATTATTGTTCTGTGTCTTTTTGCTACTGCTATATCTGTTTTTATATTAGCCTTTCCTTGGTTGTATGAGATCAAGTCAAAAGCTGGAATTGATTTTGTACCGGGAAAACACGCAGGTACACTTTTTGAGAAACACACTCACGGTCTGTTTAAGTGTGAGTGGCTCTATCCGTACCATTGCGATCGCTCTAACACTTAAGTGAACCTGAGTTCGACGTAAGTTGATTAGACAAGAGATAGCCCAAAAGTTTCATTTCGTCAACTCATTTACCAAAAATATAGGATTATTTTAGGATCTACGCACTGTACAAATATGTCATAATGTGCATCAACTCACTCTGCTGAAAGTAGAACTTGATGCACATAATAGTCTGGCTGTCAATGCGTAAGTTTTACTAATTATAACTGAAGCATTGACAAGTTGGACAATAATGGAATTCTCCTTGTCATAATGCAGCACTTCTAGCAAAAATAAGCGTAGGTGATTCAGTTCCGAAAATCGCTGTAAAAATTCTTTCAGCAGCCACTCACCCAAAAACTCGCCTGCTGCTTTCCCCTGTTTATGTCGCTCTTGCTTAACTAGAAGTTTACTAC
>JAQYWP010001067.1 GCA_029379285.1 Rhizonema sp. PD38 | reverse complement strand
ATTTTAACTGCTTTATTAACTAAAATCATCTCAGTTAAGTCACACCATATATATGTGTTTATGTCAACCTCTAGCTCTCCAAATTTTAATGCGTTTGCCCTGACTTAATAGCTAAGTTATATTCCGCTGCTTGCTCTGAAATAAAGATCTTGGAATAGCCCAGCTGAGTGGACTTTTTTAAGCAGATATAAAGAAGAGTTGCAGCGCAGTCTCTGGAAGAGGTTAACCCTGACGGTGTTAAGAGTGAGATGCTGATTTGCTTTTTCTCGTGTAACCCTTTTGGAAGAAAAGCTCGACTGCTAAATGTTCTTATATTAAGGGATAGTATAATCGCTCTAACACTGACAATTAAAATTATAACTGCGCTCACAAGTTTAAATATTTTTGTTCAACTAGCTTTTTCAAGAAAAAATAAAGGCTGGGCATTTTTTACTCCTGAATTTATTTTTTTGATGCTTACTTGGGCTTACAAATTATTATTTTTGGTTTTCTTGGCATGTAGTTTAATAATACTACTCATTGAAGTGCGTAATGCGGGAATAGATGTTTTCGTAAACCTGTTACCAACTTTAAGTCAACTTGGTAACAGGTTAATTAATTTATAAAGTTTATTAATTTATAAAGTAGAGCACGAAGCTCAAAACCATAGAGGAAGAGGTCTGATTTTTTAGGAAAATCAGACCTCTATCGTACTTTGAGCAATGGATGTAGGGCTGTCTCACCGTTCGCTCCTACATCTTATGTCTATTAATACGGCCACTTCCAATCGTGAATTTCCGGCAAATCGTCGCCATGCGTAGTCACGTATTCCTTGTGTTCAATCAGCTTGTGAAGCAGCATCTGCTTGACATAAGCTGCTTTGTAACCAAGTTGCGGTACGCGATTAATGACCTCTATGACAAGGTGGAAACGATCCAACTCGTTGCGGACGGCCATATCAAAGGGCGTGGTGGTACTTCCCTCTTCGTTGTAACCCCGGACATGAAGGTTATCGTGATTTTTCCGATGATATGTTAAACGGTGAATCAACCAAGGATAGCCGTGAAAAGCAAATATAACTGGCTGACTTGTGGTGAAAATACTATCGAAGTCTCTGTCGTTTAGTCCGTGGGGATGCTCGGTCTCCGACTGAAGTTTCATCAAGTCTACTACGTTCACGACCCGCACCTTGAGGTCGGGAAAGTGTTGCCTTAGGATATCTACAGCTGCTAAAGTTTCCTGGGTAGGGATGTCTCCGGCACAAGCCATCACCACATCTGGTTCACTTCCTTTATCATTGCTTGCCCACTCCCAAATTCCAATGCCGTAGGTGCAGTGCTTGATTGCTGTATCCATGTTCATATATTGGAGTGCAGGTTGCTTTCCGGCAACAATCACATTAATGTAGTCGCGGCTTCTTAGACAATGATCTGTCACCGACAGTAATGAATTGGCATCAGGCGGTAAATATACTCGAATAATCCCAGGCTTTTTATTCAGTACAACATCGATAAAACCTGGATCTTGGTGAGAGAAGCCGTTGTGGTCTTGCCGCCAAACGTGGGAGGTTAGTAGGTAGTTGAGGGATGCGATCGGTCTACGCCAGGGAATTCGTTGAGAACTTTCCAGCCATTTCGCGTGCTGGTTAAACATAGAATCTACGATGTGAATAAATGCCTCGTAGCAGGAGAAAAAGCCGTGACGACCAGTGAGAAGGTATCCTTCTAACCATCCTTGGCAAGTATGTTCACTGAGAATTTCCATCACCCGACCTTCAGTAGATAGGTGGGTGTCTTCAGGAAGTTTTTCTGCCTCCCAAACCCGCTCTGTCACCTCCAATACAGGCTGTAGTCGATTTGATTCGGTTTCATCAGGCCCGAGTATGCGGAAATTCCGGTTTTCCTGATTGAGTTTTAAAATATCTCGCAAGAATGTTGCCGCCACCTTGGTAGCTTCGGCTACAACTGCGCCTGGTTTATCGACCTCTACAGCATAATCTTCAAACTCTGGCATCTTCAGATCTTGGAGTAGAAGACCCCCGTTGGCATGTGGGTTGTCACCCATCCGTCGCTGCCCTTTGGGAGCGAGTTCTGCTAGTTCTGGAATCAATCTACCTTTTTCGTCGAAGAGTTCTTCAGGTTTGTAACTCTTCATCCACTCTTCTAGTCGTTTGAGATGTTCTGGGTTACTTGCTATTTCCCCAAATGGAACTTGGTGTGCCCTCCAGAAACCTTCTAACTTCTTGCCATCTATTTCCTTAGGTCCCGTCCAACCTTTAGGACTTCTGAGGATAATCATCGGCCACTGTGGACGCTGACTGAAGCCATTGGTACGGGCTTCTTCCTGAATTTCTTTGATCTCATGAATGACGGTGTCTAGGGTTGCCGCCATCAACTGGTGCATCGTATCCGGATCGGAACCTTCTACAAAATACGGCTTGTAGCCATAGCCAAGAAATAAACTCTCTAACTCGTTGTGAGGTATCCTTGCCAATATTGTTGGGTTGGCAATTTTATAGCCATTCAAGTGCAGGATAGGAAGGACAGCACCGTCGTGTATTGGGTTAAGAAACTTATTAGAGTGCCAGCTTGTTGCTAAAGGACCTGTTTCTGCTTCACCATCGCCCACAACACAAGCAGCGAGGAGATCAGGATTGTCAAAGACTGCACCGTAAGCGTGGGATAAAGAATAACCGAGTTCACCACCTTCATTGATGGAACCGGGTGTATTTGGCGCAGCATGGCTGGGAATACCACCAGGAAAGGAGAACTGTTTGAAAAAGTGCTTCATCCCCTCTGCATCTTGGGAGATGTGTGAGTAGTAATCGCTGTAAGTGCCTTCTAAGTAAGTGTTAGCTAACACTCCAGGTGCGCCGTGACCAGGACCAGCAATGTATATTGTGTTCAGATCATACTTTTTAATGACCCGATTTAGATGCACGTAGATGAAGTTTAGACCGGGCGTTGTCCCCCAATGACCTAAGAGTCTTGGTTTAACGTGTTCTATTTTCAGGGGTTCAGTCAGCAGTGGATTGTTAAGTAGATAGATTTGCCCGACTGAAAGGTAGTTAGCTGCACGCCAGTAGGCGTTGATCTTTTGCAGTTCTTCATCTGTGAGAGGCTTTGTTTGTGGAGGACTTGCTAAAGTCATATCGAACTCCATTACTAAAGGACTTTGAAACTAAGCAGTTATTTTTTCAACTCTTAAAGAAATCTGGATAAACTTGATTGATAACCTTCTGTCAAAGGTTATCAATCAAGTTTCAACTTTAACAATGATTTTACCTAAAACTATAAAGGCGAAAATTTTTTAAACAAAGCAATCAATGTTGTTTCGAGAATTTTTTCTGTCTTTTGATAGAGGAAAATTA
>JAQYWP010001066.1 GCA_029379285.1 Rhizonema sp. PD38 | reverse complement strand
ACGGATACGACATGGTACCGACTCGAGTACAATCGATGACAAAAGAGGTACAAATCTGAAAGTTGTCATGGAAAATAGTCAGAGTGTACAGGACCAGTCAAATCCAGCAAAAACTCCTGAAACAGAGCCAGAAGACAGTCAATCGAAACAAAAATCTGGCGGGAATTCCCTGATACATCTGTTCAGGCAACAACCCTGGCTGTTGATAGCTGGGTTGTTAGCGATTTTTCTAGGTAGTGCAGGTGTTGCCCTGTACAGTCTTGGTTATGTAGGGCATGTTGAAAAGACAGAACAAGAAGAACCAACGGTACAAGCTGAAGTTGTGCCAGTAACGGATACGCCTCCAGCAACAAGCAATACCATGCCCTTATGGATGGTGGCAGCGATCGCACTTAGCTGTGCAAGCGGATGCTTCATAATTTTCCGATTGCTTAACCGTCCCCAACAGCGTCAAAAAGTCCAGCAACATCTCAACCGCTATCAAGAACGCTTGAAAAAACGCCGCGTCAAAAAAGTAGAACCACCTTCTGCGAAGAATGTAGCAGTTTTGGCGAAACCAAAACCTCAAAAGCCTTCTGCAAAAATTCCCGTAAAAGCTAAGTCTACTGTGACAGTTCTACCACCAGAAAAAAGCCC
The DNA here is from genome assembly GCA_029379285.1 of Rhizonema sp. PD38. Lineage (GTDB taxonomy): Bacteria > Cyanobacteriota > Cyanobacteriia > Cyanobacteriales > Nostocaceae > Rhizonema. The sequence goes on along the minus strand of JAQYWP010001066.1, from coordinate 2,715 downwards.
GAACGTAAATAAAGAGCAAGATTCTCTGGCAAATTCATTAGATATTCGTAAACAAACTTCTTTGTCCTCAATTTTACGCAAATAGTAACAGCAGCTATAAAGGCAATCTTTCAAATGACTGGGCGATAAATAACTGTGGTCATTTTTTGCATTAAAAATTAAAAACTTATTAATAATTTATAATCATTCAATTAAGGATACTAAGCTTTATTTTTAAGCAGAGAAAATAAAAAAAACCGCGCATCGGTTCTTATAAACCACTGAATTTATTTGTGTGGTTCTAAATTTTTAATGATTTTGAAAGTTTTTATCAGAAGTTTAACGTACTACTATCAACAACCTATAGAAACCCACATTCTACACCCTCAACTATCAATACTGCGTAGGTTTTGGAAAAATAGGGGTAAAACACTATTCCCGGTGTTTGCGTTTTAATTACGATATGAAACTAAGCGAATTTGATGCTTAACCCTCTTTTTTCACTATAGGGAGACGAGGTTAAATGGATGAAACTTAGATTTGGTAAGGAAATAAGTGATTGCTCAAGGGGCAGCAGCAAAGGCGATCGCAAACGTGAAGAAACTTCTAAACGACGCTTTTTAAGTAAAACCCTTGTCCAGTAAGTGTTACAGATTATTTTCTGCCAAAGTGACAAGCATAAAGTTAAAAGGCGCGAAGCTACTTTTAAGAAAGGTCTGACGCTCCAGGTCTTTAGATTCGTGTTTCTTTAATGTTCATTCTACGTGTTCTGCTCTGCTGCTCGCAGGACAGCTTCTACATCAACCTTGAGTTGTTGAGCAATCTGCTCCACAGTCATCCCTGTTTTTAGCAAAAGAGGCACGGTAAGTTTCAACATTTCAACTTTCTGTTCTTCTCGACCTTCTTCTCGACCTTCGGCCTTTGCTTCCTGATAAACCCTTGTTTGCTCTAAAGTCAGTCCCAGCATAGCTTCTACTTCCTCTCTACTCAAGGTTGAAAACTTATAAACGGCGATTGTGGTTATGATGTCTAGTATTTCGTTTTTCGGCAGTGTGCCTATTTCTTCTAATTGTACTCGCTCAACTAATTGCTTAGCTTGCTCTGCCATTGTTTCATCCGGCGCTATAGTCAACTGTATTAAATTAATGCCTATTGGCTGCTGACTGGTCGCGCCCAACTCGTTAAGATAGATTTGGTTGCTATTGAGATATATTCTATGAGTTTTTTGATCGCTTGGTTCCAAAGAGCGATCTGGGAAAATTACTACACAGAACCAATCATCATACTGAAACCGATTTCGGTTCAAGTACATCATCGATTCTGTAAAGAACCGATAGTAGAGGGCTTCATCCTTTTGGAATTGGACTTCCGCAAAAAAGACAACTTTGGATGTTGCGCCCACAGGAGGTAAAAACACACCATCGATGCGAAAGGCGGTTTCTTTTACCTCAACAGACTCAAATCGATAATTCTGCGCTTCAAGAGGAGGATCATTAACAAGTTCAAAAAGTAACCCAGGAAAGCGCTTAAAAATTTGATAGTAAATGGAGTCGCGTTTCACTAAAATATCCTATAAGGGTGCAGAATGTGGGCTCGACGCGGAAAATGACGACAAATACTAATAAATCGGTTACGTATGAAGGTGGATGTCATTGTGGTGCTGTAAGATTTCGGGTGGAAGTTGATAAGCACAAAGCAGATGATTGTAACTGTTCTATTTGTAGAAAGAAGGGCTTCTTACATTTAATAGTTGCCCAAAATAAATTTACTCTGTTGCAGGGCGAAGATGTGCTGACAACATACAAATTTAATACAGGAGTTGCCCAGCATAAATTTTGTAGTATTTGTGGAATTAACTCCTTTTATATTCCGCGCAGTCATCCCGATTGTATAGATGTGAATGTGCGTTGTCTTGATGGTGATGCCCTGCCACAGTTTGAGATAGTTCCTTTTAATGGACAAAATTGGGAGGAGAATATTCATTAGTATAAAAATTAATTTTCTTGCGGGCAGTATTACTTATCTTGATACTTTAGGATTGGAAAATTATGGATTTGGTTGGTATAGTAACAATGTACAAAGGGGTAATATGACTCAAGCATCGTTCAAACCAATAACAGTTCAAGAATTTTTGGAATGGATTCCAGAAAATTCAGATAAACGTTACGAACTACATAATGGGGCAATAGTTGAGATGTCACAGCCCATAGGAGAGCATGAAGATGTTACAGGATTTTTAAATATTGAAATTTCTTCGGAAATCAAACGCTTAAAATTACCTTACTCAATTCCCAAAACTGCACTAGTGCAATCTGCTACTAGTTATTCTACTTATTCTCCAGATATATTAGTACTTAATAAACCTGCTTTAAAATCAGAAGAACTGTGGGCGAAATATTCTACTGTTCAGAGTGGCGCTTCTATTCCCTTAGTGGTTGAAGTGGTTAGTACAAATTGGCGCGATGACTATTATAAAAAGATGGGTGAGTATGAAGAAATAAAAATACTTGAGTATTGGATTGTAGATTATCTTGGGTTGGGTGGTATTAAATATATAGGTAGCCCAAAACAACCGACTTTATCAATATATAACTTAGTTGATGACGAATACCAGGTTTCTCAATTTAGGGGAGAAGAGCGCATTATTTCGACTGCATTCAGAGAACTAAACTTGACAGAACAACAAATTTTTAATGCTGCTTTATGACTGTTGACTTCTTTTAATGGTTTTTTACA
>JAQYWP010001065.1 GCA_029379285.1 Rhizonema sp. PD38 | reverse complement strand
TCATTTAAGTTACCTTTTTCTAAGTTAATAACAACTAACTTACTCATTGTTAATTATAAAGCAGCTATGTAGATAGCAGAATGTATAAGTAGGTTGAAAGCTAACTTAACAGTTAGCTTTTAAATTGAAAAATTTTCTGTGATACTGAAATTATCAAGAGTCAGTTGGAGAGAAAAGCTAGTTCCGGTTAAGCCTGTAAAACGGTTAAGTTGAATGTATAAATCTTGACTTCTCGATTGAATTTGTTGTATAACTTCTCCCGATTCTAAAAGCATAAGTTTGAGATTTGGTGGCAAATATCTCTCATTACCAGTGGGATGGACTTGTACGATAATAGCAATTTTCTCCTCTTTTTCCTGGGAGACAGCAAGCATCAGCGCTAAAGATTGTCCTCCTAATTGTATCCCCAAGTCAATTAACTTGACGCCATTGACACTTGTTCTCCTATTTGGAAAAGAATTTCTGAACTCAAATGTTAAACCTCCTAACTGTAAATTTAAAATTTCGTCAATAGGTTGCCAACCTGCTGTAAACAGACTCTGAAACCATTGACTGAGGTTCACTTGAATAAGTGAGGAGTCTACAGAAACGTTATTCATTGCTTTCATACTTGATAGTGAGTATTTCTCAGCGGTAAATAAAGTATTTTTTTCTTCACCCAAACGTTGATTATACAGTTATTTTCACCACTATTCGTTTGAAATTAATCCTGCTCACTAAGTAAATGATATCAAATCCGGTAGCATCGGAGTAATTAAACCGCAGTCTGGGGCCACCAATGATAGTAGGTAATAGCCCGAATTAAAAACTGTTGGTCTAAAAGGTCTTTACAGCGTTGGAATAAAACAGACTTCTAATCCTCAAGTGTATTGAAAGAACGATTTGCACCCTGTTCATTAACCAACGGCCACAAACGTTCTGCAGGCTGCAATTCGGGTGAATAGGGAGGTAAATATTCCAAGTGTAAACCCACTGAGATCTCTAAATCTTTGCTCGTATGCCATCCAGCTCTGTCAAGAGTTAATATGATGTGTTTATCTTGACCTAATTTAAATTCTCGTGCAAAGTCGGCTAAAACTTGGTTGAAAAGCAAAGCTCGCCGGGGGGAGTATCCCCCCGGTAGACTTTGCTTTTCAACAGCGTTAGCGAGTCTTCTCCCCTTGGGAGACGCAATCATGCGAACGAGCGTTAGCGACGTTAGCGTTAGCAAAGCGTTAGCGACGTTAGCGCAGCGTTAGCGAGGCACGAGCGTCAGGAGCGTCGGCACGAGCGTCACCCGGAGGGAGCCAGTGCTGTTCAAGGCAGCGTAGGCGTGATCCTGAGAAGACGGAGAGCCAGTGCGTTCCTAAAAGCGTTGAGGTTCCTGAGGAAAGTATGTCCTTTGTGTCTCCCAAGGGAAGAATCTGTCCGTCCCGCTATAGCACAGGAGCGTGGGATGCTCCCGATCTGATTTGTTGCATCTTCATATAGATCTGGTATTAGTTTGTTTAGCCTGTCGGCTAATTCAACAAGTCTTGACGGACCATCAAGTTAAGGCTAAATTAATCCAAAACTTGTGTCTGACATCCCTAACATAATGTCTTAAAGCAATTTCTTTACTAGCAAATTTATCTGGATAAATAAATTGATCTTCTACATTGAGAACATATCGTTGCGAACACAAAGGCTTGCCATGATTGTGGTGGATTGTCAAATGCACCACTGTTTGTTCAGTAAAATACGAGGGAAGTCCTTCTATCTTCGCCAAACGTTCAATAGCAAAACTCCAATCCAACTCGTGCTTGAATAAAATAAATCCAGCATTGATTGGATTTAACGTCTCGGAGTCATCGCAAATAATTCTCTCATCTAATGAATTAGAGCAATCAGGTAAATATCTAGTGTATTGATCATCTGAAGTAGCTAACTCAACTAAGTCAATTCCACCAGGGAAAAACAAAATATCAGAATCCGTGTAGATCGTTGGACCATTCACAGGAATTGACATTAATGCCGATAACTTTCTGCCCATTGTATGGTGTTGGGCATATTCAGAAACACATTCAGGCAAGTCGTTCCTAATCAGTTCTTTTAAAGGCACCACCTCAACACAGGGATGTATGCGGCGGAGTAAACGACAACTATCATCAGTATAGCTACCATCAGAAATAACAATGAATTTATCTGGAATACCTACATAACGGATGAATGACCGAATACTTACCACTTGTTCTGGCAAGTCCCGCTCGCATGATAAAGAATAAATCTTAATTGGAGCTTTTCGATTTTGTTTTATAGGAGCTTTGACCAACTTAACAACTACATCTCTATAAACAGAACGAATAAATTGCCCTTGAAATTTAGCTGTATGATAGCCTATGTTTACCATTTGTTTATCCTTCAAAAAATAAAATTTACGACTACAGCTACAGTCATACTTAAGTATGTAGACGACGCATTAATCGACACAAAACGCGCAACCCTCCCCCTTCGGGGGCACTTCACGATTAATCGTGGAGCGCACAACGAGTACCCGTAAAGGGTTGCGCGCGAAGTCTGCCGGATAGAGTACTCTATCCGGCGAGCTTCGCGTTTTGTGCAGGTTTTTCCCTCGATTGGTAGCTGCAATCCTACTTAGGCTTAAAATATATCAATTTATACTAGACTTTATGGATACTAAATATCAACTATGGAATGAATTCCTAATAGTTTCTTGATTAGTTTTGCCAAATCTCTCTGGTTAGTTAGAGGATGTCTGAATATAAAATCGCATATGTACAATAGATTAATTGCGTGGAAATACATGGTCAAGAAAGATTTGTTTTTTTTACATATTTTTTATATTCACCAGACAGTATGTGTCGCTATTCCTAATTTTCAGAGTGACCATTGACATGAAAGTTATTATATTTTATAATAGAAAAATTTTGATGCTTGTTATTTGAAGCACTTCGTACTATAGCTCTCTAGAGTTTTCCATTTTAGAAGATACGCCCGGCGAATAGAATAGGACTTACGCAACGAGATCCAGCAGTTGTAGAAGGGTGTAAGGGCAATACCAAGGTGAGCGCTCAGCGGCTCGACTGAGCGGAAACTGAGTGGCGTCGAAGCTTCGCCGAACATCCGAACGGTGTAAAGGTGTAAGGGTTTGAACACCTACACCCTTACACCCCTATACCTCTTGCCTAAACCCGCTTATTTCTCGTTTTTATGCTTAATACCAATTCTCTATGAAGTTGCACTTAATAAAGCAGAAATGATTTAAGAAGGCAGAAGTATATTAGACAACTTAATTTGAGCGCACGTCAGTAAGAAGCGATCGCCTTAACAATGCACCCTTGATTTTTTTCGTTCCAATCATATCACTTTGATGCTAC
>JAQYWP010001064.1 GCA_029379285.1 Rhizonema sp. PD38 | reverse complement strand
TGCAAGCAGAACCAGGACTATGTGCTGTCTTGAAACGCTATGGCGAAGATTTACTTAAGAGATTTCCAAGAGCCACCGCCTTTCTAGACAAGGTTCGAGGAGTAATTATTGAAGAACTGGGCAAAGGAAATGTAGGATCACAGAGGGTTTCAACCCGTTTAAGTATTGTCCCTCGTACCTTACAGCGGCAACTCCGAGAGGCAGGCACTTCATATCGAGAGGTGTTAGACGAGATCCGACGAGAATTGTCTGTCTACTATCTGCGCAACTCAGACATGGCAATCTGCGAAGTAGCGTTTCTTCTAGCGTTTTCGGAGACTAGCAGCTTCAATCATGCTTTTAAGCGTTGGTATAATTTATCTCCAACAGAGTTCCGACGCTTGCAATCAAGTAGGTAGGGTCGGGTCTGTAAGCGTGGAGTTTTCCGGTATAGCGCTAATGGTATGAGATATAGCAACCGCCAAGGCGGTTTGAGCATAAACTAGAAGTAGTGTGCTTTGGATCAAAACATGAGAAAAACTCTGAACCGTAAACAGAGCAAGAGTTAACGCAATTTCCTGCTTGCGTGCCAATAACGACATAAAACTTTGCATCAAATTATGAGAGAGTGTTTAATTTTTTTCCTATTTGCAGTAAAATCAAAAGTCTTTCTCCAAAGAGTGATCGCTAAAATACTTATATGTTCTGTTGCCCAAGTTCCGAAAGATCCGGGCGTTGGGTAGCCAATATCTTTGACCAACTGTAGTCCTGTCTTTTGTGAAAGCCATTGTCATATAAATCGGATTAGTTAGAAACACCGGACTATGATTGATCGCATCTCCCAGCCACCCGAATTCTTGAGGTAGGGACATTTTACCGCTACGCCAATTTACAAAGCCGCGTCAAAAACCTGCTGTGCAGTCAGGTTAAGTTGGGAGAAAGTGGGGGATACGATGAGATTATTCCCTGTAAACTTGGTTACAATGTACTCATCCCCTACAAGCTGACATACCGAAAAAGTAGGCTGCTTGGGATCTCCAATAAACCGCTTACCACCATGAGCTGCATAATCTGCAATCCAAAATTCGGGGATACCCATTTCCTCATAATCGGCGAACTTCAGGTGATAGTCATCTCGCCAATTAGTACTAACGACTTCGACTACTAACGGTACAGATGCTGGTTGAGTCACTGTTGACTGTTTTTGAAAAAGAGGTTCGTTGCCGAGATTATCAAGATTTAGTAACAATACATCGGGTGAGTAAGTGGATTTAGCAGACGGTGTTTTCACGAATGCGGTTTTAGGAATAGTGTAGGGTAGGTTGAGTCGATCAAACTCCACAGTCAGTTTACGTGCTAAAAATCCAACAACTTTTTCATGATCTCCGGTTGGGGGCGCCATCTCAATAATTACTCCATGATGTAGCTCGTACCGCACCCCGTCGTTGGGATACCACTCAATAAATTCCTCGAAGGTTACTGTGTTGGGTAGGGTAGTGGTCATAGGGTTTTACAGTAATACTTACTTTTGAGAATAGTAACTATCATCATTATCTGATTATAGCTGTAGTGGTAATTTAGCAATATCTGTAGAACCACAAACATGCTTTTCACAACTGAAGAAAGGGAAGAAAGGCAGCTATCTTGAGGGCGGTGTCCTTCTGAGATCGGAACTGTAGTTGCTAAAATCTTGTCTTGTCCGGAGCGCACAATTGTTTTCTTCTCAGCGACTTAGATACAATCATTGTAAACAGATTTGTTGACAATAAAGTAACACTATGCACAGTGAAACAGTCAGAATCAGTGGCACATCTCACAATCTGCTAAAAGAGTTGGCAGCACGTTCAGGGGACTCGATGCAAGTCATACTCGATAAAGCAATTGAGCAGTATAGAAGACAGGTGTTTTTACAAGAAGCAAATCAAGCTTATGCTGCCTTACGCAATCAGTCAGAAGCTTGGGAGGTTGAACTTGAAGAAAGGGAAGCTTGGAATACGACTCTATCTGATGGTTTGTAATGACATTATCAAAGCCATTACGAGGGCAGATATGGCTTGTAGACTTAAATCCAACAAAAGGTCACGAACAGGCTGGAAAGCGTCCTTGTTTAATTGTATCTGTAGATTTGTTTGATCAAGGACCGTCTGGTTTAGCGATTGTCTTACCGATTACTTCTAAAGACAAAAAAATTCCCTTTCACGTTGAAGTTAACCCTCCTGAAGGTGGTATAACACAAAAAAGTTTTATAAAATGTGAAGATGTACGCTCTGTAAGTTTAAAGAGACTTTCGGTTTTATGGGGTATGGTTGCTCCAGCTACAATAACCATCGTAGAAGACAGGTTACGTATACTTCTGAATTTATGAAATAAAGGGAGGAAATGCTTTTGTTCGATCTTAATCTCAACAGGAGTGTAAGATTATCTATCTTCATATGATTATGGCAAATTATCTAGATATTCGAGATTTCATGGGGCACTATCCACTAAAATAGATCGTATTAAAACGATACATTTTAGGAAAGAGATGTATTGCACGTTATGACTCAAACACAAGCTGAACTAAAACTATTTACCTTTGATGAATTTATCGAATGGTATCCAGAAAACTCAGAAGTACGCTATGAATTGCATGACGGGGTAATTGTCGAGATGCCTAAGCCTAGAGGGCAGCATTCAAAATTAACAGGTTCTCTTGTGGGAAAGTTGCTGACAACTATTAGTGAGATTGGCAAAACCGATATTTGGTTTATACCTAGAGAATCCATTGTTAAACCGAAGCGCGATAAGTCTGGGTACGAACCAGACATTATCATTTTGAATCAAGAAACTATCGATACTGAGATGCGTTGGGAAACTGAATCGATTATTCAAAATGCGACTTCGGTTAAACTAATAGCTGAAGTCGTTAGTAGCAATTGGCAGGATGACTACTATGACAAACTGCGTGACTATGAAGGTATGGGGATTCCAGAATACTGGATTGTAGACTATGCTGCATTGGGCGGGCGTAAGTTTATCGGCAATCCTAAAGTTCCCACTATTTTCGTGTGCGAATTAATTGACGGAGAATATCAAATGACGCCATTTAGAGGAAAAGATCGGATATTATCACCTACTTTGCCGCAGTTAAACTTGACTGCACAACAGATTTTTGACTCGGTATGAACTAGCCTTACGCAAAGGCGCAAAGAATTGTTGTTTATCTATATTAAAAAATAGGAATTCATGCTCGGTACCGCAGCACCACGAACCGAACCTCGCCTGCGTTAGAACCTGCTAAGTAGATCGACACAGAAAAACTAAGCTATCAGAACTTACGCATTCAGAACTTACGCATTGACAAATGAGACAATAAATGCAGTGGAGAAAAAAATAAAA
>JAQYWP010001063.1 GCA_029379285.1 Rhizonema sp. PD38 | reverse complement strand
TTCTATTGCCGCGTATAACCTTAATTTTAATTATGCTGATAGCCACTTTTGTTGTAGTGCTTGAAAGTAGGTTTGAGGTAGCTAGGGCAGCACAACCTGATGCTGAATTAGAAATTCAAAAATTAACAGTTTGTCATGCTCTGGGAATTGATGCCATTGGTAGAGGTTCCCTGCAAGAGGGAAAGAACATTTTTCGAGATTGCTCTACTCAAGACGCGGAGTTCATTAATAATTTACCAGGAGGAGTAATTCAAAAAGAAACTGGGACAGATGCTTTAGCAGATTACCTATATTCTGTATTTCAAGAAAATGGATATCAGGCTACCCAACATTTGATAGGTTCGATAAACATCTCAGTTCGTAATGCTAATGAGGCAATAATGTCCTCATACGTCCATGGAACACATAAACGTTCAGAAACTAGCATTGATGTCGCTGATGGTACTTATGAAGATGAAGTCGTCAAAGTAAATGGGCGTTGGAAAATCCGTCGTCGTACCTTCAATAATCTCGTTTTCTTAAACCTTAGATCTCCAACCGACTCAACAGAACCAAATCTACAATAAACGTTTCATTTTCAGTAGACCAAAAACTTTGGCGGTTGCCTTTGGCACATTTTGTAAAGTTTTGTGAACAGTCCTTGTAGAAGTGCGAGCATCCTGCACCAACGGAAGTTCCCTCTGAACAAATTTATATGTTAGGCGTTCTATCCGTTTGAGACTAATATTAATTCCCCTTTCTAGCTTTTATGTCACCCCCTCAGCCCACACTCACAATCATTAAAACTGAGTGTACCATTAGTTGACAAACCTCTTTCCCGACTTCTAGGTCAGGAAATAATGTTTGAATAACGTAGGTTCTATGGCTGATGTAGAGACGGTTTTGAATGGGGAATAGTGTGTTAGCAGAGTTTTCATCGGAGGGAATTTTGAGTATAAATGCTTATTAGTAGTAGTTAATCGACAGTAAGGACACACAGATGTGTTGAGCGTATAATGGTCATATTGTGGTCTACCCAAATGAATATTGCGCTCCGCCGCCCTACTGAAACCATCCTATACTTAACTATTTCTGTCAATGCGTAAGTCCTAACCAATTCACTTCAAGCCGCGACAGTTGAGATCCCCCCAACTCCAAGGGTAAATTGGGGAGTTGGGGGGATCAAGTTTTACAAAGAACCGTATTGGGTAGACTCTCAGTTTTACTAGAATCCAAATATGCCGATTGCGTTGTTTCCTATATTTCTACCGAATTTGATATCGGGATCTTTGCTCAGATCCAGAGTAATCGGTCGAGGATTTCCATTTTCGTCTGTTGTCACAAGGTTGTTTAGTATTCCAGGTTTGCCTGCATTCGGTGGTGTTGATGTCTGAGTTACTGCGGACGATGGGAGATGAACTCCGCCGTAAATGCGGCTTGCGGCATTGTCCTCGATTGCCGCTGAAATGGTTGAGAAATAGCGAGCCACGCCGGGGTAGTCTTGCGAAGGAGCGCTAAAAGGTGTGTTGTCACCGAAGAAGTTAATCAACACTTGACCTGCTGCACCACCGAATGCAGCGTGTCCGGAGTTGTAGTCTGGGAAGGGCGGGGTTAAGGGGGTATTAGGGAACTTGACCGGGTTGGTATACGATAGCAAGGGCAACCAGTCCGGATCGCGAACTGTGTTTGACTGGTCGAGTGGATTGTCTTGGCGGATTGCTTGAATCGGTCGCAATTGATTGTAGGTGTACTTGGAATCCCAAGTCAGGATACCCGCATCAGCCTCTGCAATGTTGAGCTGAGCAAACAAAAGGGCATTCTGATCTAGCGTATTGCCCTTCTGCAAGGCAAGTTGTTGGGCGAACTCGTTCCATTGACCGGGAGGTCTGAAGGAGTTCGGGCGATCAAGGGACCAGAATAAAGCAGATTGCGTTTGGTCGGCGGTGCGAGTATTTTGAGTAACGGCAGTGTTCTGGAAACTGCCTATCTGCCGGATAAAATTCTCTTGGTCCACGTACTCCTGACTATTAAATGCTGGGGGACCAGACAAGTTGAACTGTTGCAGGCGAGCAATAGGATTGTTTGGGTCGCGTGGGGGTACATTAGGTGAAAAGGGAGTCACTGATCCCCACCCCGGCAATAGTGCAGGCGTAAAGTCGGGGAAAGTTGGTCGCCATTCGCCTGGGTTATTTCCCGCCGTGTAAGGTATCTGCGCCTGATTTGCACCATCATTGCTCCGCAAGTCCAGTATTTGATTAGCGACATCTTGTCCTATAGCAATGCCGTTGTCCTTAGCCCTACCGTCTGGTATCTGCGCCAAAGACGTGCTCAGTTGCTGGTCGAGTATAGCCCTTAATGCAGCAATTTGATTAGGAGCATATCGATTAGGATCGCTGAATAGACTGACCAGCGTTAGCTAAGTTAAGGCACGTTATAGCGCTTTTCGTTTCAATAAGGTACAGCCTTCCTCTTGTGGGATAAGCTCTCCAGGTCGTCCATGGAAAAGGCGGGCATCCTTGCCCACCCTACAAGATATGTACCTTACCAATACCGGAACCGCTATAGCTAGTCAACTTATACTTTCCTTCTTTAATTAAATGCAAACAAAATCAACTTATGCGCTTTGGATAGAAATGGGAAATTTTTCCGCTCACCTGACTATTATAGAACCGCACGGAAGTTGGCACGCTTATCGTTATTCACACAATAGTTGATTTGTAAAGTGCGTAAGTCCTAAACTTCAGCCCTTTCAAGGTGGTGAAATTCGGAACGAAGATTGGTTATTGCAATCTCCATTGAACTCAATGTCTGAGCGGAGGATTCAAGATAGTAGCCCTGAAACAACGTACCCTCGTTAATCACCTTGAAAGGGCTGGTCCTAAACTTACCCCAAGTGCAACAGGAAATGCTGGTTCCTTGATAATTAACACAGGTAAGTTGTGCTAATTCTACTGATGCCAGAGGATATCGTGTTATTATTAATACCCAAGGACTTTTTCGCTCTTCCGATAGTACTATCACAGCCACAGGATGGTATTTTTTAAAAAACTAACAAGATGAATAAAATGAAGCGAACACTGTTTCATAGGTTTTGGGCGATCGCCAAACTCTACTGGTTTGGGAATGAAAAATGGGGTGCGCTCAGTTTATTTCTGACTATAATCGCGATGATTCTAGTTGCTACCCATATAAATGTCCTGATCAACAATCAAAAGGGGAATCTCCTTGACGCACTTGCTGCAAAGGATGTAAATAAATTCTGGGTAAATACCTGGAAAATGTTCGCTCTATACGTGATTTCAATGGTTATTTGGAGCGGCTACAACTACCAGGGTAAGCGCATTTCAAACCCTATTGACAAGAGACTTTTGAGGTTTCATTATT
>JAQYWP010001062.1 GCA_029379285.1 Rhizonema sp. PD38 | reverse complement strand
TAGCGACGTTAGCGCAGCGTTAGCGAGGCACGAGCGTCGGAACGAGCGTCACCCGTTAGCGCAGCGTTAGCGATCTTCGAAGCGGTAGCGAGGCACGAGCGTCGGAACGAGCGTCAGGGCGGTTTTTTTATCGGTATTCTTAAGCGCGGGATGGGAGTAGGACTTACGCACTCTCAAGATCTTGTGTATTAACGGATAGTGGTCGTTTCCGGCTTGTAGGGGCTCTCTGCCAAGAGTCCCCTACGGTGGACGGGATAAACTCTCATTCGTGGAAAAATCAAAAGTTGAGGCGCTAAAAATGTATTCAGCAGATCAGACAATTTCTGTCAATGCTTAAGTCCGAATAACATAAACGCCCTCGCTTGTGCCATGTTTGAAAACATGTGACAGCAGGGTAGAATTGCGAGCGATCGCTGCTATGAAAGTAGCACAGGCAGGGGCTTTGTTGACTCATCACCCCTATCTTCTCAGTTAATTGATGCCTTTAAGTACTTCTACTAATTGCTCAATCTGTGCCAATTCATGAGTTGCCATCACTGAAATCCGAATGCGACTTGTCGGAACGGTAGGGGGACGAATAGCTGGAGCAAAAATGCCAGCAGATTTTAGTTTTTGCCCAGCTTTGAGAGCATCTGTTGGACTTGGCAATTGAACACAAAGAATGGGTGATTCTGACGGTAGCAATTTAAGGTTGGGGAGTTGTTCAAGGAATAAGTCTTTTAGGTAATCTACATTTCGCCACAATTGAATACGGCTGATTGGTTCATGTTTTACGATATGAATTGCTACTAACGCTGCGGCTGTGTCAGCAGGTGAAAGCGCTGTGGTGTAAATCCAACTAGGGGCACGGTTCCGCAAAAAGTCAACCAAAGTTGCACTGCCGGCGATATATCCACCCAAACTACCCAAAGCTTTACTCAAGGTGCCAATTTGAATTAATTGCCTTCCGGTACACTCAAAATGTTCCACACATCCCGCACCAGTTTTTCCCATGACTCCGGTAGCATGAGCTTCATCCACGAGGAGCATAGAGCTAAATTCTTCAGCAGCTTCCAGTAGTGCTGGTAGTAGACACAAATCACCATCCATACTGAAGACACTATCAGTGATGATTAAACAGCGTCGATAGTTTTGCCGTTGCTGACTCAACTGAGTTGTTAAAGTTGTGACATCACAGTGAGGATATTCAATCACAGTTGCACCACTGAGGATTGCGCCATTTTTCAGACTGGAGTGATTGTACTGATCCGATAAAATTAAATCGCGCTTGCCAACTAAGGCAGAGATCGCGCCAATATTTGCTAGGTAGCCGGAACTGAAGACTACAGCATCTTCTGTTTGTTTGAGGGATGCGATCGCCTTCTCCAAATCCCTATGTAATTCCCGTTGCCCGCTGAGTAATCGAGAGCCAGTACTACCCGTACCGTATTCTTGCAAGGCAGCAGTTGCCGCAGCAATCAAACGCTGATCTCCTGCTAGTCCTAAATAATCATTACTAGCAAAATTAATTACCAATCGTCCTTCTAAAAGCACTGTAGCACCAGGAAGACTTTGGATTGTTTGTACTGAACGATACCAATCAGCACGATGAATTGTCGTTAGAGATTGTTCTATCCATCCATAGGGACTTATTGGCATAATTCAGTCAAGCAATGATTATCTCATGTTAAACAATCAGGTTCTGATTGTAGATAAGACCAAGCAAGAGGATTCCGCCTTATAGAAAGGCAAATATTTTGATTGGCTGATTAATCAAGACTCAGCACAATCTTGATGATTGTCAATCCATGCCTTACGAGGGTTTACGCCTTAACATTAGCAAAACATAACATTCCATGCTTGTAGCATTTTAATCTAAGAGTTACATTTATGCTGTATATCAGATAGCAAATAATACAATGCCAGAAAAGACAACCACAAATTATAGAAACGTCCGAGAAGAGGAACTCGTAACCATTACGGCTCAAAACAGCGGACAAATAGAGCCAATTTCCGAGTATTTATGTCGAGAAGGCTCAAACAGGAGAGGCAACCAATGAAATACGATTATTTAAGTTCTGATGAGGTTCTGTTGCAGAGGTTTTTGGATGTTAGCGCTCGAATTCACGGGTTACGAGCCTGTTGCGAAATACAGAAATCACTTCATCGCGAAGTAGTGATGGACTCTTTGGTAGAAGCCGAACAGCTAATCAACGAGGCCTATGAAAAATTACATTACTGCGTTCACCCAGAAAAAAATGGTTATTTAGAAATTTTCAGGCAATTACTGGCTGAATCTCTTCAAGAGCATATTGCCATTCCTAAAATCGTGGACAACAACTAACTGCAGAGGCATGGCAACTGTGTCATGCCTGGTGCGATGAATCTGTCAAGCACGTTCAGCTGCGAGTTTTTCCTGGTGGAAGCATGGCAATTGCGTCATGCTTCTGTGATGAATCCTTCCAGGTGCTGAGGAGCCCCTACTCCGAAAAAGCTTGGGTTAGTAGCGAACCCGAAGCTCTGAAAGCTTACAGATTAGTTAATCATTAATTGCCTTCAACAACACTTCTGATAAACTTAAGTCTTCCATATCTTCCATCGTGACAGTGTCACAAATATCGAACTTCGCACCTGCACTTTGCAGTTCATCATCCAGTATTTTGAGAAAACGGGTAGCTTGAAGATCTGTACCAACTTGAATGAAAGAAATGCCTAGTTCTTCATCGCGATCCATGCGGCGAGAAGTTTCAATAATCACTTTCATCACCGCTTTGCGATCATCAGGTTCACCATCAGTCACCACTAATATTATTTCACCGTTAGGCTGAGTTTGCCCTAAAGCCTTGCGTTCAAAATAATTGTCAGTTGCATGTTTTAATACCGCAGCTAAATCGGTAGTACCAGAGGGATCATTTTCTCGAAAAATTTGTAACACCGTGCTTGATGTTACATTTTCATAGCGCTTAAATCTACCAGAAAATACATAAACAGTGATTCCATCTGGGTCAAATTGCTCACATTTACTTGCTAAAGCTAAGGTCGATTCTTGTGCGGCGATCCATCTGCTTCGGCCACCCTTTTGGTCTGGCGTTGCCATACTACCGCTTTTGTCGATAATTAGGGTATAGTCACGATTTTCTAGCATTTTTCGATTATAAGAGTGAAATGGTCATTGGTCATTTGGCTGGCACTAGTACTCGACTAACCCAAAATTGCTGGGGGGTTAAGGCAAGCAGGGGAGGCAGGGGAAGCAGAGGAAGCAGGGGGAGAAAGAGATTTTTCTTGCTGCTATTAACCCCGTAATGTTGCCTTGGCAGACTACTAGATGTACATCACCGTAAAAAGATAAATTTAACCTTGTATTTTTATTGTGGTCAGAGGTACTAAGG